>CAZKGP010000195.1:0-4965 GCA_964552225.1 uncultured Acetatifactor sp. | reverse complement strand
CAATTATGAAAACAGCATTCTGTGGCCCTTGCTTTGGTGCAGGTGATACACCAGCTAATAATGCATTTAGTATTAGACATTCCACAAGAAACTTCCCTAACCGTGAAGGTTCTAAGCTTCAAGACGGACAGATTTCCTCAGTTGCACTTATGGATGCTCGCTCTATTGCAGCAACAGCAGCAAATAAAGGCATTCTTACACCTGCTACTGAATTTGATGGCAAGATTGGTACTTATAAATACCACTTTGACAGTAAGATTTATGAAAATCGCGTATTTGATTCCAAAGGAGTTCCAGACCCAAGTGTAGAAATTCAATTTGGTCCTAATATTAAAGACTGGCCAGAAATGTGTGCTTTACCTGATAATATGGTATTGCGTGTAGTTAGTGAAATTCATGATCCTGTAACGACTACAGATGAATTAATTCCTTCAGGAGAAACTTCATCATATCGTTCTAATCCATTGGGACTCGCAGAATTTACTTTAAGCCGTAAAGATCCTGCATACGTTGGAAAAGCCAAACAAGTACATGCAGCTCAAGTAGCAATTATGGAAGGAAAATCTCCATTAACAGAATGCCCTGACTTAAAATTAGAACAAGTTTATCAGGCAATTCAAACTCAATTCCCAGAAATGAGTGATGGAAATACTGGATTTGGTTCCACAATATTTGCAGTAAAACCAGGTGATGGTTCAGCACGTGAGCAAGCCGCATCTTGTCAAAAGGTTCTTGGAGGATGGGCAAACATAGCCAATGAATATGCCACAAAGAGATATCGTTCCAACTTAATTAACTGGGGAATGTTGCCTTTCTTAATTAAGGATGGCAAGTTGCCATTTGAAAATATGGATTACCTTTACATTCCTAATATTAAAAAAGCAGTACAAGATAAGCAGGATATTATCAAAGCCTATGCAATCAATGGCTCTGAGCTTAAGGAATTTGACTTAACTCTTGGTGAATTAACTGATGAAGAACGTCAAATCATCCTAACTGGTTGCTTAATTAACTATAACCGGGTGTAAGACATATAATCCCATAAAGTCAAAGTTGGGCTATTTCGTATTTGACTTTATGGGATATAACTGCTAAATGAAAGGAACTACAATTATGGAATTTAACATACCAGTTTCCAATCCTATGCTGATTGGGGCAATTGAAGTAATGAAAGCTGACCCTTCCGCAGAACATAAAAACCTTTTTATAAATGAAATGATGAAGGGCAAATTCTTATCCCCTGTGGTCATTACTCCTGAACCTACAAAAAATGAAGAAGGTGAGTATAAGATTACTCCAGAGAATAGGATTCAGTTTCCTATGCTGACAGCACCTGATGGAAAGCATTATTTTATGGCATTTACTGATAAAATGGAGCTTGATAAGTGGAAAAAGGATGAAGAAATATTTACATTTGCACTAACAGTTGATGATTATGCTCATATGAGTCTTGATCCCAATGGGTTATCAGCAGGATATGTAATAAACCCTTATGGTGCCAATATTGTAATTATAAAAGAAATGCTTACTTCACTTATGGCGGCTAAACAAGGAATGAAACCTGCAGATGCCTAAAGAAACTAATATTTTGTCCGATATAATAATTACAAGTTAGTTACAAGGCCAGTAAATAACTGAGTAAAAAAATATTGTGACACCACGGATGGTAAACATTGAGGAAAACGGATATTTTCTCATGTCTACCATTTTTTGT
Source organism: uncultured Acetatifactor sp. (assembly GCA_964552225.1). Lineage (GTDB taxonomy): Bacteria > Bacillota > Clostridia > Lachnospirales > Lachnospiraceae > Acetatifactor. The sequence continues at coordinate 3,251 of CAZKGP010000195.1, read as the reverse complement.
TTTATGTGGGAACAAGGATGAGCAGCATAAAACCGTAGGCGCACGCAAGGGGGCAGAGATTGAGAATTGATTCCAGCATAGTAGGAATGGAGTCCGCACGAAGATATACATCTTCAACTATATTTTCCCGATTCTACAAAATAACGGATTATAATGGGAATCTGGGGCAAAGTAGTACAAAATTAAACACCGCGGTAAGCGGAGAAGAGGAAGAAAAAGGAACTGGTACAGCAAATGGTAGTGAAAAGAATCAAAGTATATTCGATATACAAAATGGTTTTCGGGTTAACACCAATCGCTTGAGTATTCGTGAGACTCCAAACGATGTATTCCAGAGTATTAAACAGCAAACCATGCGCTATATTTTTGATTTGTTTTTCCCTAGTAGAAGTAATAATTTGAATGTGTTACAAGACTTAAATGTAGGTACTATAAATGTAATTGAGTCTAAAGAAGCACAATATATTTATGAAAAGGAAACTACCAATTTTTCAACTGTTGGTTGTGTACGTACTGCAGATGGAAGAACTATTGATTTTAATCTAGAAATAGGTATGACAAGAGAGTTTGAGCAATATTATGAAAAGACTGTTGTAGAAAAAAATATTGCCTTATGTGATCCTCTTGTTATTAATCTAGATTCTAATATTGCAGAGCTATCTGATCAGAAATTTATTTTTGATATTGACGGTGATGGGATAAAAGATGAAATTGCTAGATTAGGAAGTGGCAGTGGTTACTTAGCTATAGACAAAAATGATGATGGCATTATTAATGATGGAAATGAGTTGTTTGGTACGAAAAATGGAGATGGTTTTGCTGATTTAGCTAGGTACGATGAAGATGGTAACGGTTGGATTGACGAAAACGATAGCATTTGGAATTACTTAAAAATTTGGAGTCAAGATGAAAATGGTAACGACATCCTTTATACGCTGGCTGAAAAAGGGGTGGGCGCAATGAATCTTGGTAACAGTGCAACTAATTTTTCCATAAAGGACCAACAGACTAATGAAACATTAGGAGTGATACGCAGCACAGGAATGTTCTTATATGAAAATGGAGCTGTAGGATCTATGCAACATGTGGATTTAGCAAAATTCAATCAAAATGCATAGAAAATGTGATAACATAACTTTTGCCTTCATAGAATAGCATAAAGTGTATTATGGTGTTCTATGAATAATAGTAAATATGTATCCTCCAATTATAAAAAAACCATATTTCATATCCTTATAAGGAAGTGGAGTATGGTTTTTTTGTTTGTCCTAATTTTTCCCTACATAGGAAGTGTTTTTTGGTCAGGAGATTATATAGAAACGTATTCCTCTCATGTGAGCAATGAACTTGACAGTAGGATTATGGTGAAAGAAGTTACTTCAGACATGGATACAGAACTGCCTCTAGAGGAATATTTATATGGGTATCTTCCAACCGTAATACCAATTGAATATGAGCTAGAATGCTTGAAGGCTCAAGCGATTATTCTACGCACCCAATTAATCGCATGTTATAAAAGACAGTCCCAAGAGGGTAAAACCGTAATAGAAGCTTCACCTGGTAACTACCTTTCAAATAATCAACTTAAAAAAATATGGGGGGACAATTATTTTATAAATTCTGAAAAAATAAGACAAGCAATTGAGGAAACAAAGGGGGTATATCTTACTTATAATGGAGAGCCAATACAGGCATGTTTTTTTCGTATTAGTGCAGGAGTAACAAGAGATGGAACAGAAATATTAGGAAATAATTATCCATATATAAAAAGCGTAAGTTGCCCCAAGGATTATTTATCTGAAAGCTATTTAACCCAAATTAAAATAAAGAAAAAAGAATTAGAGGAAACTTTAGGTGGACAAATTGAAGAAATACAAATGGATCAAAATGGATATTGCAAAAATGTAATAATTTCAATACAAAAAGATAAAAATACTACTGGAAAAGTAAATATTTCAGGAGAACAATTCCGTCAAACTTTAAATTTATCGTCTGCCTCATTTATAATGGAAGAAAAAAAATCAAATATAATATTTAAGGTAAAAGGACTAGGACATGGATTTGGAATGAGTCAATTTGCTGCAAATGAAAAGGCAAAAGATGGAATTGATTGTGGAACTATTTTAAATTATTTTTTTCAAAATATTAACATAGATAAATACCAATGAAGTTAGTATAAATCTCTAATTTTCGGCAAGAATAATCATAGTAGAATACAAGCAACTGTTTTTACAGATAGCGCAGAAATGGAGATATTATTATGAGAAGAAATAGGAAAAATAGTATAAAAAAAGAACGTATTATTATGATTACATCATCAGTTTTTGTTCTGGCAGCATTGACTATGACCGGTGTATATTTAAAGAATTTAACAACCAAGTCTAATGATGAAGAATATAGTATTGACTTTACAGAATTGGAAAGTGTGGAGCCTCAGAGTTTGGCAAAAGAAGAAAGTCCAATTATTCAAGAGGAGCCTTTCGTACAGGATAATCAATTTGCAGACAATAATGTATTGAATAACGATTTAGATTACTTGCCTATGGAAGAAGCTGGTTCTGGTTTGATAGAAATTCCAGGCTTAACAGATAATGCAATAGAAGATGATGAGCAACTTGCAGATATTATGGAGCAAGACGCTGAGCTAGAAGATACTGAATTTTTGGCATTAGATGAACAAAGCGAAGTGAAAGAAGATAAAGAAGCAACTAAAAATGTAGCAACTAAAAATGTAACAGTAGGAAAAGAACTACATTTCTCTCAGGAACAAAACTTATTAAAACCTGTATCGGGAGAGGTGCTAATGCATTACAACATGGATAGTAGTATTTATTTTGCTACATTAGATCAATATAAATATAACCCAGCAGTTATTATTTCAGCAACAGAGGGTGACATGGTTGTTGCATGTGCAGAAGGTAAAGTAATTAATATTTTTGAAAATGAGGAAATTGGTAAAGCAGTAACTCTTGATTTGGGAGATGGATATCAGGCAACTTATGGACAATTAAGTAATATTTCAGTGGAGTTAAATAGTTTTGTAGGACAAGGTTCTTCTCTTGGTACGGTTGCTGCACCTACTAAATATTATACATTAGAAGGTAGTAATATTTATTTCCAACTTACACATGACGGTACTCCTATTAATCCGGAAGGTCAGTTTGAATAAAAAGAAAGACATGTCATTGTCATTTATAAGTTGGCGAGTAGCATTTGATTTATGAATCGAAGCTGTTCGTCAACTTATTTTG
>CAZKGP010000194.1:0-4971 GCA_964552225.1 uncultured Acetatifactor sp. | reverse complement strand
AATAAGCAATGGATGTATTAAAAAAAGTACCAGTACGTGAACAAGATGCAAAGGTTCGTGCTACAAACTTTGAAGAAGTATGTTTAGGATATAACCAAGAAGAAGCGATGGTAGAGGCAGAAAGATGCATTAACTGTAAAAATGCAAAGTGTATTCAAGGATGTCCTGTTGCCATTGATATTCCAGGTTTTATACAAAAGGTAAAAGAGGGGCAAATTGAAGATGCTTATCAGGTGATTAGTGAATCTAGTGCTCTTCCTGCTGTATGTGGTCGTGTATGTCCTCAAGAAAGCCAATGTGAGGGAAAATGTATTCGCGGAATCAAGGGAGAACCAGTTTCTATCGGTAAATTAGAACGTTTTGTGGCTGATTGGGCAACTGAAAATAATATTAAACCAGTAGGCGCAAAAGAAAAAACTGGCAAAAAGGTTGCTGTTATTGGATCTGGACCAGCTGGCCTTACTTGTGCAGGTGATTTGGCAAAGATGGGTTATGAAGTAACTATTTTTGAAGCATTACATGAACCTGGTGGAGTATTGGTTTATGGAATCCCAGAATTTCGTCTTCCGAAGCAAGCCGTTGTTGCAAAAGAAATTGAAAATGTTAAATCTTTAGGTGTTGAGATTGAAACAAATGTAGTAATTGGTAAGTCAATTACTATTGACCAATTAATAGATGAAGAAGGATTTTCTGCAGTTTTTATTGGTTCTGGTGCAGGGTTACCTAAGTTTATGGGAATTCCTGGTGAAAATGCAAATGGAGTTTTTTCAGCAAATGAGTATTTAACCAGAAGCAACTTGATGAAAGCATTTGACAAAAATTCTAATACCCCTATTATGATAGGTAAGAAAGTTGCTGTTGTTGGTGGCGGAAACGTGGCTATGGATGCAGCAAGAACAGCTTTAAGACTAGGTGCGGAAGTGCATATTGTATATCGTAGAAGTGAAGAAGAATTGCCAGCTAGGGTAGAAGAAGTACATCATGCCAAGGAAGAAGGAATCATTTTTGATTTACTAACCAATCCAACAGAAATTTTAACAGATGATAACGGTTGGGTTTCTGGTATGAAGTGTGTAAGAATGGAGTTAGGAGAACCAGATGAGTCTGGTAGAAGACGTCCTGTTACTATGCCAGATTCAGAATTTGTTATAGAATTAGATACTGTAATAATGTCTTTGGGAACCTCACCTAATCCTTTGATTTCTGCTACTACAGAAGGCTTAGAAGTAAATAAATGGCAGTGTATTGTTGCAGATGAGGCAAATGGTAAAACTACTAAAGAAGGTGTTTATGCAGGCGGTGATGCAGTAACAGGAGCAGCCACTGTTATTTTAGCTATGGGAGCAGGGAGAGCTGCGGCAAAGGGAATAGATGAATTTTTAAGCAAAAAATAATGACTTTCGGGGGAAAGGAAACAAACCGTGATAACACATATTGTATTATGGAATTTTATTGAGGGCTTAACAGAGGAACAGAAACAAGAAGCGGCACGAAAGATGAAATCTCTTTTAGAGCCAATTAAAGCTCTTGTACCAGGTGCTATTAATATCCAAGTTATATGTAATGAAATCTCCTCAAGCAATAGAGAGGTTGCATTGATTTCAACATTTGAAAGTATAGAAGCATTACAAACCTATCAAAATCATCCAGCTCATATAGAAGCAGGTAAATACGTTAGAAGTATAACCTGTGACAGAGCATGTATGGATTTCGAATGATACGTAATTAGGAGGAGATAACATGCCTTGGTGCCCAAAATGTAAGAATGAATATAGAGAAGGAATTGATGTTTGTGCTGATTGTGGAAGTAAATTAACAGAATATAAGGAAGAGCGAATCAGGACTACCTTAATATTTGGTGAAGAAGATCAAATGAATAAATTAAAAGATTTTTTGATTTTCAATCAGATTAATGATGTAGAGATAACGTATGATTCAGAAGATGAAGTGTATGAACTTTCTGTTTATATGGCAGAGAAAGAGAAAGCAAGTCAAATAACAAAGGTTTTCTTAACGGAAGAACAAGAAAAAAAAGATGATGATGCTCGAACCAACTCTTCACCATACAAGGGAATGTATCAAGATAGTGCAGTAAGAGCTGAAGAAAATCGTTCCTCAGCTTGGACACTTCTATTTGTAGGTGGTGTTGGTTTAGTAGTAATGATTCTAGGAATCATAGGTATTCTGCCTTTTCAGCTTACAGGTACGAATAAATACATGGTGTATGGTATAATGAGTGCCTTATTTGTGCTTTTTATTGTTATGGGTATTATTTCCATGAAAAATTCTTTGGTATTTACCAAAAAGGCTCAGTCTGAAAATTCCTTACGCATGACCATGTTAAATTGGTGTAAGGAAAGTTTAAATGCAGAGGTGATTGATAGAACTATTTCATTAACAGGCGAAGAAACGGATGAAGTTTTGTATTTTCGTCGTGCGGAAAAAATGAAAGAAGAATTAAATCATAAATTTGTCAATTTAGATCAAGAATTTTTAGAGCATTTTATTGATGATGAATATGATACACTATTTTCTACAACAAAGTAATATGTATTAGTAAAGCGTGGTTGCAGAGCCACGCTTTTTATGAAAATATAAGAAAATTGAAGGTTGAATAAAAAGGTATATGAAAGTAACGATTATTTGTGTAGGTAAAATAAAAGAAAAATTCTATCGCGATGCCATTGATGAGTATGCCAAACGATTGAGTAAATATTGTAAGCTAGAAATAATTCAAGTGCAAGATGAAAAAACTCCTGATAAAGCCAGTGACCATGAAGAATCTCTGATTAAATCCAAAGAAGCAGAACGCATTCTTTCTAAAATAAAAGAGGATGCCTTTGTTTTTACATTGGAAATACTGGGAGAGAAATTTACATCTGAAAGCTTTGCACAAACAATCCAAAAAACTGCTATTAGTGGAAAAAGCCATATTGTTTTTGTGATTGGTGGTTCTCTTGGACTGCATGAATCAGTTTGCAGACGCGCCAATCAAGCAATTAGCTTTTCTAATATGACATTTCCACACCAGCTTATGCGAGTTATTTTGACAGAACAAATTTATCGGGCTTATCGTATTATAAATGGAGAACCGTATCATAAATGAATGAAAAAATTTTATTATTAGAAGACGATGAAAATTTAAAAAGAGGGATCAGTTTTAAACTTGATAAAGAAGGATATGACGTGTATGTCAGTTCGACAGTGGAAGAAGGACTGCGGTTATTTCAGAATAATAGGATTGATTTAGTAATATGTGATATTACTTTGGAGGATGGTAGTGGGTTGGATTTTTGTAGAAAAATAAGAGAAACTAGTCATGTAAGCTTTATTTTTCTAACTGCTCTTGATCAAGAAATTGATATTGTTATGGGGTATGAAGCGGGTGCTGATGACTATATAACCAAACCCTTTAGTTTATCCATATTGATTTCTAAAGTAAATGCTATATTCCGGAGGTTAGGACAATGGCAGAAAAATGAGTTTATTGAATCTGGCATTGTAACCTTGAAAAAGGATGAAATGAAAGTGTTTGTAAATGGACAAGAAGTATTCTTAACAAAGACAGAATGGAAGTTACTTCAAAAGTTAATGGAACATCCCCTTCAGATTTTAACTAAAAGTCAACTATTAGAAGCACTGTGGGACGTGGATGGTGATTTTGTTGATGAGAATACATTGGCTGTAAACATTAAGCGATTGAGAGGTAAAATTGAACCCAATCCATCAATGCCTGAATATATTAAAAATATTAGAGGTGTAGGTTATATTTGGAATAAGGAGTGTACAAAATGAAAAATAATAAGAAAATGCATAAGAACTGGCTTTGTCTTATTATAATAATGGGGGTATGCTTTTTCATATCCAATATTTTATTTCTCTATTTTTATATGGTTAAAGTGAAACATAATGTGGAAACGAACATTATGGAATACCAGCAATTGGTAGGAGATATTCAAGGCGGAACCTCTGTGGAACATTCAATAAGCGACATTTTAAAGGGAAATATGGACTCTGATAAAATAGAAGATGGCAAAGAACTGTTAAGCTATTATGGTTTTTCAGATTCTTATTTTCAAGATAAGATGAATGCTACCATATATTCTAATCTATTCACAGTGATTGCAATAATGGTAGTAATCAGTTTAGAAGTTTTTTTATTGTTTTTGTGCTATATAAAGTTTAAAGAGTATAATAGAAAAAGAGAAATAAGAGAACTAGAAGAGATAATATTGGAGCTTACCAAGGGGAATTTTAATGTAGTTATGCCCTTACATAAAGAGGATTATCAAAGGCGCATCTATCAGCTTATGGAACAATTACGTCAAAGGACTTCTATTATATTGGATCGAATGAATATAGAGAAAGAAAATACAAAATCTTTAGTAACGGATATTTCCCACCAGCTAAAGACCCCACTTGCTTCTTTATCTATGTACTTAACACTTTTGGAAGAGGATAAATTAAATAGAGAAGAGATAGAAGAGTTTGTAACAAGGTCTGAAGAACAAGTTACACAAATAGAAGGCTTGATTTTGGCACTGATTAATATATCAAGGATGGAATCTGGAATGATTGATATTAAGCAGGAGTCCAAAGATATTTATGACACATTAGTTTCTGCCATTCGTGGTGTTTATTCCAGTGCTTCAACGAAAAATATTACCATTGATGGAGAGGGGATTTTCCATTTAGATATTCCCCATGATTCTAAATGGACAGAAGAAGCATTTAAAAATCTTTTAGAAAATGCAATAAAATATAGTCCTAATGATTCCGTTATTCGGATTCAAATGGAGCAATTGCAGAATTATCTTAGAATTATCTTTCAAGACGAAGGTATTGGTGTAAATATAAAAGAGTCCGCGGAGATATTTAAGCGATTTTATAGAAGTTCTGATCCCAAAGTAAAGAATGAAAAAGGGTGGGGAGTTGGCTTATATCTTACTCGGAAGATTTTGGAAGAACAAC
>CAZKGP010000193.1:0-4985 GCA_964552225.1 uncultured Acetatifactor sp. | reverse complement strand
ATTCCTCTGGAACACCTAATTTCACAATCAATAAATCACTATTTGGTGCTACCCCTTCATAAATACTCTCTAGTTCTCCCCCACTACCTGCTGCAATACCAGTTACTGCTGTTCCATGTCCACTGACATCTATACTGGGTACAATTTCATGTCCTAGGGCTCGACTGGGAGCCTCAATGGCACGATTAATTTGTTCTTGGGTAAATTCTACTCCAACAAGGAAACCTTCTGGTGGGCGGCGTTCAATCCCCCCACTAGTAACTCCGCTTTCCACTGTAGGGGCCAATGTTTGATCCCAAAGATAGAGAATCCGTGTGCTCCCATCCTCATTCCTGAAATCTTGTCTACGGTAGTCAATGCCAGAATCCAATACTGCTACCAAAACGCCTTCTCCACTAAGATAGGGTTCTCGCAAGGTCACTGTAGTAATACACGAGTCTGCTTTGGCATTGGCAACTGCATAAAAATATCTCTTTGGCTTCTCTACATATTCAATTTGTTCTAACTCTACTACTGAATCCACCAATGTTTCTGGAACTGTAAGTATTGCGTATCCAGCAATTAGATATTCAATTTGGATATTCAATACCAGTAATTGATCCAAACTGCCATGATATTTTACAATCAATTCCCATGTTCTGTTTTCTGAATTAAAACCAATGTTTAGATTGCCAGTACGTTCACGAACGTCTTCTGGTGTTTCAAGTGCAAGATTTAATATATCTTCTAACTTTTGATTATTCATAATTAATACATTTCCTTTAATATGCTTTTATTAATATATATAAACATTTGCATATCAAAAGTACCTTGTTCTTAAAAATTATATATCAATTCAAATTCTGCCCCATTTACCGTATCACTACTAGTCCCAATAAATACTTCAAACTTACCTGGTTCGCTAGTATACTCCATATCTATATTATAGAATCTTAGCATGCTCTCTTCTATCTTAAAAATCACTTGTTTGCTCTCTTTTGGTTCCAGTTTTACCTTTTGAAATCCTTTTAACATACGTACTGGACGGATTACACTGCCAACCACATCTCGCAAGTATAACTGCACTGTTTCTGTGGCTGTTCTTTTACCTATATTTGTTATAGTAGCTTCTGCCATTATGACACTTTCTTTTGTCATAATATTGTTACTCAATTGGATATCAGAATACTGAAACTCTGTATATGTTAATCCATGTCCAAAAGGATAAAGCGGCTTCGTGGACTCATCAATATATCCATGGATAAATCCTACTTGATTCCCCGTATGATTAGGGCGGCCTGTAGTGTAATGATTATAGTAGATAGGCACTTGTCCCACACTACGAGGGAAGCTCATGGATAATTTGCCCTCTGGGGGTGTGTCTCCAAATAAAACATCAGCAATGGCATTTCCACCTTCTGTTCCTGGCATCCAAACTACCAATACAGCTTTGGATAACGCACTCACTTCATTTAATTCCAAAGGACGTCCCGTAAATAATACAGTCACAATGTTTTCATTTACTCCATGGATTCTACGTATTAATTCCATCTGATTCTTAGGAATCTGCAACACGGTTCGACTACCACCTTCGCCCGTTTGATTGCTGTGCTCACCTACACATAAAACTACCTTGTCTGCTTTTTTAGCTTGTTCTACTGCTTCTTCCATCCATTGTTCTATTTTCTCAGGACTATCCTCCCCATACCTATGGAATCTGGTACAAGAATCCTGATCTAAAAGACTGCTGCCTTGGGAAAACATGATATTGCTTCTTTTTCCATCTACACCCTCTTTTATAGTTACAATCCCTTCCTCTGTGTAAGGAAAAGACCATGAACCATAGATTGTTTTGTTGTCCACGTAAGGACCTATAAAAGCAATCCTTTCTTCCTCTTTCTTAGATAACGGAAGAATATCTGCATTTTTTAACAGAACAAAAGAAGATGCTGCAATTTTTCTACTGCTTCTACGGTGCTTTTCACATAAAAATAATTCTTTTTCCCGATTAGCACTGGCATCCTTGAAGGGATTTTCAAACAATCCTAAGTCATTTTTTAATTCTAATATTCTAAGAACAGCTTCATCTATTAAGTTCATAGAAACTTCTCCAGACTGTACCAGTTCCAGCAAATTATGCATATAGGATTCTGCCACCATATCAATATCTACCCCAGCCTCAATTGCCAGTTTGGCTGAAGCCCTATAATTCTCTGAAAATCCGTGCATTACCATTTCATCCGTTGCACTATAATCAGATATGATAACTCCATCAAATCCCATTTCTTTTCTTAGGATTTCTCGTAGTAACCACCGGTTACCAGAAGAAGGAATTCGGTTCAGTGTATTAAAAGAAGTCATTGCCATTTTACAGCCCTCTTCCACTGCAGCTCTGTAAGCAGTCAGATAATCCTCACGAAGTGTTCGCTCTGATAATTCCACATTATCGTAATCTCGACCACCTTCGGGCAAACTATAAGCCGCAAAATGTTTAAGGCAAGCAGCTACCTTACCTCCATCCTTTAAACTTTTGCCCTGATATCCTCTTATCAAAGCCCTCCCCAGTACACTATTCAAATAAGGGTCCTCCCCAGTAGATTCCATTACTCTACCCCATCTGGCATCTCTTACTAAATCTAGCATAGGAGAAAAGGTCACATGAATGCCACTTGCAGCTGCCTCTTTTGCTGCAATAGAAGCCGCTTCTTCCACCATTTCTGGTGAGAAGGTACAGCCTTGTGCCAGAGGAATTGGGAATATAGTTTGAAATCCATTGATTACATCATACATAAACATAAGTGGAATTTTATGTGGATGCTGTTGTATATATTTTTCTTGCATTTCCCTAAGTTTTTCTGCTCCAGTAATACTTAAAACAGATCCCATTAATGAAACATCGCTTTCCTCCGTTGCTTTACTTTCCTTGGGACCAGTAATGATTCCCCCTTTTTCAGTAGTTTGAATCATCTGTCCGATCTTTTCTTCTAAAGACATATCATTTAATAAATCTAATAATTCTTTATGTTCCATTTTGCTCCTATCTGTGCGCTGTAACGTATATGTTAATCTGTATTTGAGTATGGGTTTTAACTAAATATATTATAACCCATTATGATAAAATATGAAGCTACAAATTCTCACAACCAAACCCAACCCGTTACATTTTCCTACCTTCTGCATAACATAATATATCTAATATCAAATGCAAAATATAAGGAGATTATATAATGAACCAAGAATTTCAATTGTTACACACCATTCAACCCGGAGATAGCCTTTATCATATATCCAAATTCTACCACACAACAGTACCAATGCTTCTTTCATTAAATCCCAACATTGATCCATATAACCTTGTTGTTGGTTCTTCCATTATTATTCGTTCTAATAACATGAGTAATAACATGAATAATAATACGAACAGCAATATAATGCCCCCTGGTCCTAACTCAAATAATTATACTAAGCCCACAAAATTAATGAATGATATGCGTTTGGCATGGTCCCAACATGTTTATTGGACTCGTATGCTGTTGATTAGCATTGCAGAAGAGTTGGCTGATGAAGCAGATGTTACTAACCGTCTTTTAGAAAATCCTAAGGACATTGCTAATATTTTTGCTGAGTATTATTCACAAGATGTTGCTACACTCATTGAACAGCTATTAACTGAACACCTGCAGCTGGGTGCTGAACTGATAAAAGCTTCAAAAGCTGGTGATAGTGCTATGATTGAAGAACTAAATGGTCTATGGTATGCCAATGCCGATCGAATGGCAGATGCATTTAGTAGCATTAATCCTTATTATAATCGGGAAGAAGTACGGAAAATGCTTTATAACCACCTTGACTTAATCAAACAAGAGGTGGCTATGCGTTTAGCCAAGAATTACCCTGAGGATATTGAGGCCTTTGATAACGTGGAAGCGGAGGCAATGACCATGGCTGATTATTTTGTCCAAGGAATCATGCGTCAATTTCCACATAAGTTTATGTAATACCTTTTTACCACTAAAAAAAGAGACCACGGTCTCTTTTTTATTTTTAATCTAATGCCTGATTTAAATCAGCAATTAAATCTTCTGCATCTTCAATCCCCACAGACATTCTAAGTAAACATTCATCAATGCCTTGAGCAATTCTCTTTTCTTTTGGAACATCTGCATGGGTTTGATAAATCGGATACGTAATCAAGCTTTCTACGCCTCCTAAGCTTTCTGCAAAATAAATCAATTTAATATTTTGAAGTACATTTTTTGCAGTTTCCTCACTATCTACAGAAAATGACAGCATTCCGCCATACCCTGTGCATTGCTTCTTAATGATTTCTTTGTCTGGATGGTCTGGCAATCCTATGTAGAAAACTTTTTTAACTTTAGGATGTGACTTTAAAAATGTTGCAATTGCCAATGCGTTTTTTTGATGACGCTCCATCCGAAGGATTAAGGTTTTGATTCCTCTTAGGATTAACCAGCTATCAAAGGGGGATAATCCTGCTCCAGTGGTTTTAATAATAAAACGTAACTTCTCACTAATATCTTCTTTATTCGTTACCAAGAATCCTGCAATGGTGTCGTTATGTCCACCAAGATACTTGGTGCCACTATGAACTACAATATCTGCACCCAGCAATAGTGGTTTCTGATTATATGGGGTCAAAAAGGTATTATCTACAATTAAAAGCAAGTTATGCTCCTTGGCAATTTCAGACACCTTTTGAATATCCGTTACTTTCATCATAGGATTTGTAGGTGTTTCAATATATATTGCTACTGTATTACTTTGAATATTTTCTTCAATGTTAGAAATAACAGTGGTATCAATATATGAAATATTTAATCCATTTTTAATATTTATATTATCAAAAATACGAATGGTTCCACCATATAAATCATCAGTCACAATAATATGGTCACCTGGCTTAAATAATTCAAAGCACGTACCAATTGCCGCCATTCCACTTGCAAAAGCCAATGCATCAATTCCCTCTTCCATATCCGCTATAA
>CAZKGP010000192.1:0-4990 GCA_964552225.1 uncultured Acetatifactor sp. | reverse complement strand
TGGTTTTATAAACACATACTGCAATCTCTTTCACACCATCTCCATCAATATCACCCACTTGTATCTTTAGGGGCTTGATTGATGATAGGTCGTTTTGGAAATCTGGATTGTTGATAGGGGTGGGGATAGTGTTTGAAACTTCATAGTCTGGGAATATTTTTATGTAGTTACCGTATTCTTCTCCAGTGTCTATTCGCATGTTTTCGTCGGGGCTGGTTTTCGTAATAACATATAGTTTATCGTCTGCCTCGAACCAGGAAATGATGTCTGTTTCTTGATGAGAAGCGTGGTTTTTATTTTGCCATTGTATTAGGAAAATTATTGCTATAGCCAGCATTATTATAGCTAGTATAGCTAATATTTGTTTTTTTAATGCTTTCATTTTATCCGCCTCTTAATGTTCTTGAAGTCAATAGTATCTTCTTGTGTTCTTTCACATATCCACTATTTTTCTTACTGTATTGGCTGTACGAATTGTAATCTTATCGCTTATATTCGAGCTAGCAGTCTTTGACCACCAATTTGTCTTTTGATAATCCTTCCGACTAAATGACCAGAAAACAACATTTTCATAATTATACACTTTCTCATATTCCGCTTTCGGATTACCGATTTCATCATAAAACTCCTCATATGATAGGGGTGGCATAAGAAATATAAGGTTATCATATATTTCTTTATTATCATCTCCCCACCACTCAGGAGCATTATTTAACAGTTCTTTTAATTCTTCCTGCAAAACAATAAAAACTGGTATATCTAAATCAAATTTGTCTTTTATCATGAACTTTATTTTATTTGAAGGTACATTTTTATCATCACTTGAAAAAATAACATTACCACTATTAAGATATGTAGTAACTTCTGTAAATCCAATTTCCATAAAGCCTGTTTTTAATACAGACATGGATATCTTGTTTTTTCCGCTTATATTTATTCCCCTTAATAAGGCAATATATCTTTTCATATAATACAATCTCCTTCAGAGAAAATCCTTCCAAAGCCCATGATTTATATTTCATTCAACAACCGCTCCAAGGATTCCATAAAATGATGATTATCTTCTTCGGTACGTTTTTTGGGTCCTTTCATATGGCTTTTCTTACCGGAGCGTCTAAGTTTTTGGTTCAAATGACGTTCCATCAGCATTTGATCAATGTTCTCATTGGTAAACCACTTCCCACTCTGATGAATCCCATAGGCTCCTTTTCCTAGAATCATTGCTGCTACTCCGTAATCCTGAGTAACCACCACATCGCCTCGTTCGCAGATATTTAAAAGTGCAAAATCAACCGCATCCGAACCTGCACCTATGATACGAACTTCACTATAATCAGACTGTAATACATGATTTGTATCACACAACAATATAACAGGAATACTGTGTTTTTTTGCAATTGACTCCACAATTCTGGTTACCGGACAAGCATCCGCATCTACTAAAATTTTCATTGAACTCCTCTACATCATATAGCGTTTATAACTGATATTGTACCATAGATTAATTAATTCAGATATCTTTTCTGAATAGAAAATGAACAGAAAAAAGTCCCTAAATCATTTATGACTTAGGGACTTTATCCGATTGCATTTCTATAATGTTACCATTCAAAAAATTTTTTAATTTAATATGATTTTCAAATTGTACTTTTTTCCATTCTTCTTCCTGCTCTTTTTTTCTAATTATAGATTCTTTATGTGCTTTTTCTTCCTGCTGTTTTAATAGTTCTTTAAATCTCTTTTTTCTCTTTTCCCACCATGATTCTTCATTGTCTGATACTTTACGGGGATTAGAATTATTCATTGGCATTCCTTGTCCCAAATGTTCATCTATTGATGCACCAAAACGTTCTATATGAAGTGTAGGAGAATATCCTGGCATAGACGCATAGGGCATATTCACGGATCTGTCTATCACAGTATATCCCAATACCCATGCCTCATAATCAGTATCATTTTTCATTTGCTCCCAACCAGCCTCTGTTATAGACCAAACATTAACATCATTTTTCTGTGACCAGTCGTACGGAATACTATTCATTAAATTGGAGAAAAACTTTTTGTATTCACCCATTGTCATACTATCTCTATTTATATTTTCCGCACCATTTTGCTTAAGTAGATTCTTTCCCGCCAGAATCTGACCATCCACCAAAGCTGCATCCTCTGGATGTCTCTTCTTGTAATCTTCTGTTGCGCTGGTATAACTTTTTTTTGATGCACTTTTCTCAACCTGTGCTGGAAATGATGTTTCTACTTTTTTAGTTTTACTATTGTTTATAGCAGCATAACTCGTTGAAGAAAAATGATTATTGACCATCATATTACTCATATCAATTACCTCCGTTTCCAATTTCTTTTTAGTAAAAAACGCATGTCTGCAAAGTTTTTCACTCCACAATACATACGCTCTCCATAGCCTGTATTTTATTTTTTTATCTACTATCTTTATCGTAAGTAAAAATATAAAATAAACCAGCGTTACACCATTGGACATTTTCATGTAGTAACTGGACTCACATTCTCTCTTTTCTGGAGCATTACTGTTACTAAGAACTCTTTCTCACTGGTTTCTATCTGTACCTTGCCCAAGTAGCTTTCTGCAATTACTGAAACATTTTTAAGCCCCATTCCATGTTCAATACCTTGGGATGACAACGGAAGGTCATTTTCTCCCAAAACAATTTCTTTTCCGTCATAAGAATTCCTTATGGATAGCAATATACATGGGCCTGCTGCAGTATATGAAATATCTATTCTACGCTCTTCATCCTTCACTTTTTGGCATGCTTCAATTGCATTGTCACATAAATTCGAAAGAATAATTCCTAGATCAAAATCTGATATACCACGCTTATATCGAAAATCCACAGAAAATTCTATGTTGTTCTTTTTGGCAATTCTGTACTTATCATTTAAAATTACATCACATAATGTATTTCCTGTACAATATTTGCCATCTATTTCTTCTATTACTTCATTTAGCTTATCTACATATGCTTTAGTTTCTTCAGCTTCTCCAGAAAGCGACAACCCTTGTATTGTCTGCATATGATTTTTTATATCATGTCTTAAACTTCTCAAATTTCCATATAATACTTGTGCTTCCTCAAAACGCTGCTCCAATTGTTTTAACCCTAATTCCCTTGAAATAACACCTTCTCTTTCCGTAAGAAACTTCTTATACCTACAAAATATATAAATTGATGAATACTCTCCCACCAAAAGAAGTAATGATATGATAGGTACTTTCCATAAGAAATCGGAAGCTTCATCATATAAAATAAACACCTCTTCTTTTAATGGCACCACCGTCAATCCTACAATCATGTATGCAAGAACTATACCTACAATATTAAGCACTGATAGAAAAATTAGCTCCGAAAATGTTATATCTGAAATCTTCAAATTCATTCTAATAAATATCAGATATAAGATTGCCAGAATCATTGCATACAGGAACATCAGCACTACCTGTATTATACCTACGTGAAGATATATTTGCTCCACTACATCAGGTGCGTTCATATCCAGCCTGCCATCCATATACTTATACAGAATCTGATTTATACTATTTGCAATCAGAAATGACATTGTATGCAGATTATATAAAAATAAAAGTAGGAATATGGGTTTCTCCCATTTACATATTTTGAAGATAAAAACATATGCGATACACACTATGAAAATGGGAATGTATCTTAAATAAACTGGAACATTAATCAAGCCTAGTATTAAACAATATAAAGTAATGGCAAAATATAATATTATTTTTCTTTTTTTTACCTGAGACTCAATTAGATGATTCCATAACCCCATAAAGCACGTTAGCAATATAAAGATTCTCAATACCTCGAATATTTGTATAAGCATCTCACAAGTATTCTCTGTCATATTGTACCTTCTTTCCGCCTCAAATAGTTCATGTATGCAGTCGCAAAGTCCTGATATCTATATTTTGACATAATAAGTACTTCATCTGATTTTACTGTCACTGAAGTTCTATCATATTTCTGAATGTATGTCATATTGACAATGTATCCCTTATGTATTCTAAAAAACCTACCATCAAGATCTTTTTCAAGTTCATTCATAGATCCATAATATTCCAGTTTATCACCACTCTTAAAATAAATAACATTCTTGCGGTTCTGACTTTCTACATACTTAATATCAGACATGGCAATGGTATAAGTTTTACCAGCATTTTTGATTGAAAGAACAGCATTTTTATCACTGATATTTTCAATGAATTTTTTGGCTCTATTATAAGATGTTTGAAACTTTTCATCTGAAACTGGCTTGAGTAGATAATCAAATGCATGAACCAAAAAAGCTCGTCCCATATATTCCTTATATCCTGTTACAAAAATAAGTAGTGGTAGACTTCCAAAAGGTGATACCGAAATATCCTCCTGTCTTGCTCTTAAAAGTTTTGCCAGCCCCATCCCATCAATCCCTGGCATTTCTATATCAAGAAAGATAATTTCAAATTCACTCATTATCTCTGGCGTCATCTCACTAGCATTTGCAAAAGAAGTGATATCGTCATTATTATTTTGTAATTGAATTTTATTTTTTAAGAAATTAATTGTGTTAAAATCGTCATCGCAAATTGCAATTTTCATCAAAATCACCCCATAATGTTATCGGATATCATTCTATCTATGTATATGCACTTGTAATGAATGGACACATTTTTGTAGTTAAAGAGATGATACATTTTTCATGTAATGATAAAACTTAATATGTAAATCGCGCATTTCATCGGTTGCTTTCATAGAGTGTTGATACATGAATTTATCACCAAAATCACTTTTAAAAACAAAACTCAGTCCAAGGCTTAGTAAAGGCATGGGGCACAATATAAAAAGATTAAATTTAACAGGTGATAACGTTTTCTTTTTTGACAAAGTTTTAAAATTTGTTTTTATTTGTTTTGCAGTTTTATTCATAATTTTCTTATCACGGTATACTTCTACAGGATTAT
>CAZKGP010000191.1:0-5037 GCA_964552225.1 uncultured Acetatifactor sp. | reverse complement strand
GCGGGAGCGGGGGCGATTGGAATGGTTATGACTGCTTCGCATCATTCGATGACTGTTTGGAGTCTGAAGCGTTACTGGAAATAAGATATTAGTTGTAAAAGTTGCTTGTAAATTCAACCCAAGTACTTTACAATTGATAGTATCAGCATAGAGAGGCATTCCTTTTTTTAGAAAGGAACTATGATGAAGATATTTAAGAAATATTTATTAATAATAGAAGTTTTTCTTCTTTTTTTTATTGCACTCTGTGGTTGCAAATCAGATGATTTAGATTCTGTTTTGGAATTGGAGAGTGCAGTGGAGATTAAGGATTTACCAGAACAGTCTTCTATCAGTCAGAGCACGGAGGTTGAATCAGAGTACATATATGTTTATGTTTGTGGGGCTGTGGAAAGACCGGGTGTGGTTGCGTTGATTCAAGGCAGTCGTGGAGAGGCAGCAGTTTTGGCTGCAGGAGGCATGACAGCTGATGCAGATTCCTCGTATGTGAATTTGGCCGCCAAGTTAGAAGATGGAGAGAAACTCTTTATTCCTACCAAAGAAGAAACTGCTGTTCTTGAACTTGAAAAAGAGGCGAAAGAGAGCGGGATTATTAATATTAATACGGCGGAATTAGAAGCGCTTTGTACATTGCCTGGCATTGGTGAAAGCCGAGCCAGGGATATTATTATGTTTAGAGAAAAGAACGGACCGTTTGAACACATTGAAGACATTATGAAAGTGTCTGGTATTAAAACAAATGGATTTGAGAAAATTAAAGACAAAATTGCAGTGGAATAGGAAGGATATAGAAAATGGCGCAAAAAAGAGTTTTAGTCGTAGATGATGAGAAATTAATTGTGAAAGGTATTCGCTTTAGTTTGGAGCAAGATAACATGAGCGTAGACTGTGCGTATGATGGCGAGGAAGCACTTCAATTGGCACAAGCTAACCATTATGATATTATTCTTCTTGATATTATGCTACCAAAACTAACAGGTTTTGAGGTATGCCAAGCAATTCGTGAATTTTCTCGTGTTCCGATTATTATGCTGACGGCAAAGGGCGATGATATGGATAAGATTCTAGGACTGGAATACGGTGCCGATGACTATATTACAAAACCATTTAATATATTAGAGGTTAAAGCAAGAATTAAAGCGATTATGCGTCGTATGGAACCACAAAAAGAAGATGTGAGTGCTCCTAAAGAGATTGTTAGTGAAGAAATGAGATTGGATTGTGAAGGTAGACGAGCTTATATTAGTGGTCATGAGATTGGATTAACCGCCAAGGAATTTGAGGTACTTGAGCTTCTGATGCTTAATCCCAACAAGGTTTATAGCAGAGAAAAATTGCTAAAGTTGGTATGGGGTGCAGATTATCCAGGAGATGTTAGAACAGTAGATGTTCATATTAGAAGGTTGCGTGAGAAAATAGAAGAAAGACCAAGCGAACCAAGATACGTTCATACAAAATGGGGAGTAGGTTATTATTTTTTTAATGCTTAATGGTGCGTAGGATGTTTCCAGAAATTAAAAATACAATTATACAAATTATAAAAATGAGAAGCTTACGTTCACGAATCTTTGTGATTGTTCTTGTGATTGGAATCGTACCTAGCATATTTATGCGATATGGTATTGTGAACAATTATGAAGAACGTGCCGTAAAGCAGCGTACAGCAACGGTGCAGAACCAGTTAAAGACATTGACCAATCATTTGACTAATAAAAAGTATTTGCTTAATTATAAATCAGATGATCTACTTGCAAATTCTTCTAAAGAAGTTATTAATTCAAAGTTGGAGATGCTATCCGATATTTATGAAGGCAGAGTACTTATTATTGACAGTAACTTTAAGGTAATTAAAGACACTTATGGAATCAGTGAAGGTAAGACAATTGTTTCAGAGCAGGTGATTAAATGTTTTAAAGGAGAAAACCTGTCTTATTATGATGCAGAAAATCAATATATTGAATTAACTACACCTATTGTAGATACTGTGTCGACAACAGAAGAAGCTGGCAAAGAGGGAGAGGCGCCCAAACCTATTGTAAAAGGAGTTATGCTTACCGTTATCTCCAGTGATAGTATAGCAACGACTATGGAAATACTAGGACGTAATGCCAATATATTAGAGGCTCTTATGATTATGGTAATCGTTGGGATTGCTTTAATGTTGTCTGTTGTTTTGACCAGACCATTTAATCGTGTTACAGAAGCTATTAATGATGTTAAGGCAGGATATAGTGCAGAGAAAATTTCAGTACCTGATTATGCGGAAACGGTACATATCATTGATTCCTTTAATCAACTGCTATTGCGAATGAAGGTACAAGATGATTCTAGACAAGAGTTTGTGGCTAACGTATCACATGAGTTGAAAACTCCACTTGCTTCTATGAAAGTGTTGGCAGATTCATTGTTAGCACAAGAAGATGTACCAACTGAATTATATCGTGAATTTCTTCAGGATATTGTGTCAGAGATTGATCGTGAGAATCAAATCATAACTGATTTATTGGCCTTAGTAAAAATGGATAAAAAAGAGCAAGACTTAAATATTTCTACCATTAATATTAATGATTTGACAGAACTTATATTAAAAAGACTTCGCCCCATTGCTCGTAAAAAAGATGTGGAAGTAGTATTAGAAAGTATGCGTTCTATTGTGGCAGAGGTAGATGAAGTTAAGATGACCCTTATTATGTCTAACCTTGTAGAAAATGCCATTAAATATAACAAAGAGCATGGATGGGTTAAAGTAATCTTAGATGCAGACCATCAATTCTTTACTTTTTGTGTGAGCGACTCTGGTTTGGGAATTCCAGAAGAAAATCTTTCTCATATTTATGAACGTTTCTACCGAGTGGACAAATCCCATTCTCGTGAAATTGGTGGAACTGGTCTGGGCTTGGCTATTACTAAAAATGCGGTTTTATTACATCGTGGTTCCATCACGGTAACTAGTGTAGAGAATGAGGGGACTAGCTTTTTAGTTAAGATTCCATTGAACTATATAATGCCAGCGTAGTTTACAGACTTTTGTGGAGGAAATATTGTGAAAAAGATATTGAGTATGGTTCTTCTCCTTTCATGTATGCTAACCTTAGCTGGTTGCGCTCAAAAAGAGATTGATCCAAGTAAATTATTTCAAATATATTATATTAATAATTCAGAGACTAAGTTAGAAATGCGAGAATATGAGATGGTTTCCGTATCTCCAGACGGACATTTGGCAGAATTGATTGAATGCCTGAGTACAACCCCTGAGAAACTAGAGTATAAAGCACCCTTTTCTTTTGAATTTGAATTAAAAAGCTATGAACTTGTAGATGAAAAACTTACCATAGATATGAACGAAGCATATTATAAGCTATCACCTACAAATGAAGTGTTGATTAGAGCAGCTATTGTAAAAACCTTAACTCAAGTTTCAAATGTTACTTCTGTTTCTTTTACCGTAGAAGGGGAACCGTTATTTGATACTTTAGGAATTGCAGTAGGGGCAATGAATGCAGAGCAGTTTGTGAATAACGAAAGCAATGATATACATGGATATGAGAAAATACAATTGAAACTTTATTTTGCTAATGAGGATGGAGATTCCTTGATTGAAGTGAAACGTAACAAAACATATAATACTAATATTTCATTGGAGAAGCTTGCTTTAGAAGAATTAATTATGGGACCTGGGGAAGATACTAGCGATGTATACCCTACTATTAACCCTGAAACTAAATTGGCTAGTAGTGTTTTAGTAAAAGATGGTATTTGCTATGTTAATCTAAATGAAAACTTTTTAACACAACCATACAATGTATCTGCAGACGTTGCTATTTATTCCATAGTTAATACTCTAGTTGAATTGCCAAACGTATATAAAGTGCAAATATCCATTAATGGAGAAACTACAGCAACATATGGAGAAAAATATAATCTTAGTACAATATTTGAACGTAATTTAGATCTTATAACTACTTTGGATTAAGTAGTTTAGATTTGCGTAGAAAGGATTTATTACAACATGAGACGACCGCTTTGGATGGTATGTCTCGGTCTTGTTGCAATCCTTGCAATTTGGCTTTATGTGGATTCTCCTTCTCAGAATTCACAAGATATCAAAGAAGGAGAAACACTGATTGTAACAGGGCGGGTATACCGAATACAGACTCGTACCAGCTTTGGGCGAGAACAATTATTAATTTATTTAGATTCTATTTCTATTAATAACTCTTTCTTTTCTTATCATTTAATCTGTCAAGTAGAAAACCATAATCGACCTTTGTTAGGTAGCTTTTTAAAGGTAGAAGGTGTATTTACTTATTTTCCACAAGCAACTAATCCAGGTGAATTTGATGCATCAAAGTACTATAGAATTATGAAGGTTGGAGGTTCCTTAGAAAATGCGAACATCCTGGCAAGCACCTCTAAATATTCAAAATATAGAGAATTACTCTATCAATGTCAATCTTATTTGAAATCAAAATTATATCGTAATTTTCCCGAAAAAGAAGCTTCTATTTTATGTACTATGCTACTTGGAGATGGTACTCAACTAGATAGAGATACCAAGGAATTATATAAACGCAATGGTATCATCCATATTTTAAGTATTTCAGGACTTCATATTACCTTGATAGGCATGAGTGTTTTTAAACTTCTACGAAGGTGCGGTTGCTCAACAAAAGTATCCGCCATATGTGGCTGTCTTTTGCTTATTTTATATGGTGGAATGACTGGGATGGGTGTATCTGCTTTTCGTGCAATTGGAATGTATGTAATACGTATGCTAGGAGTCTGGATTGGTCGTACTTACGATATGTTAACATCTCTTGGTGTACTAGCAGTTGTGATGCTCCTTCAACAGCCTGAATATCTTTATCATTGCGGTTTTCTATTATCCTTTGGCTCCGTTTGTGGCATAGGGGTATTAGCACCCCATTTAGATAATGATGGAACTGGCATGGTCAATAAGATAACACAATCCTTGCTAACCAGCCTTACTGTAACAATATTTACACTTCCTATTCATCTGTGGTTTTTCTATGAGTT
>CAZKGP010000190.1:0-5078 GCA_964552225.1 uncultured Acetatifactor sp. | reverse complement strand
ACTTTTTGCTTCATTACATCTACCCAATTGGTCTATTATTATAACTTATGTCATAAGAAACCTACACAGAACCAAAAAAGTATATAAGAGTTTTTAGATTGCAACTAAGTAGTTACGGTTGAAGTAATTGTCACTTTACACCTTACTCTTAGCATTGTCAATATAGTATCTCCACTTAAAATTAAATCGTGATTTTACCTAAATAAATTTTTTTATGATTATAAAAATCAATATAAAAAAATATTTGAATTTCTAAAACACTGATTTAATCAAGTTCTCATGTCTTTTCTATCTCTATAAAAATATATACAAAAGGAAGATACTTCTATCCCCCGAAGCATCTTCCTTTTTATAACTTTGTGCATTAATGCCATTGATTATTTCTATTTATTTTTATATATTTTGTTCAATGATAAGCTGTTCAAATTGTTCCATTCTCATAGGTTTGTAGAAATAGAACCCCTGTGCCTTATTACAACCGCACTCTAAGAGAAAGTTCATCTGCTCCTCATCTTCAACGCCTTCCATAATTATATTTAAGTCTAATTCATTCAACATTTTCATAATATATTTTACAATGATTCTAGCTTTTGGATTAGAAATATCTGTAATAAATCCTCTGTCAACTTTAATCTCATCCACCGCTTGATCTTTTAGCATAATCATTGTTGAATACCCTGTGCCAAAATCATCCATAGAGATTTCAAATCCTTTTTCTCTAAGTTTAATAAGACGCTTATACATTCTATCTTCATCTAATAAAAAGGCACTTTCCGTTAATTCAATTTTAATATATTCAGTTGATATATTATATTTCTCTGCTAGATTCAAAAAAACATTATAGAAGTCAGCATCATAGGCATGTAGTCTTGATACATTCACAGAAATAGGTACTGGCTGTATCCCTTTATCCAACAACTCTCTGACAAAACGAAATGTTAAATCCCAAACATACACATCCATGTTTATTATAAAACCGTTCTTTTCTAATACAGGAATAAAATCTACAGGTGAAATCTTACCTTTTATAGGATGCATCCACCTTACCAATGCTTCACCACCCACAATACGCTTGGTACGCATATCAACTTTTGGCTGTATAAATATAGTGAAATCTTTCTGCTCTATGGAATGAATTACTTCGCTTTCAATTTGTTTCTCTAACATTTGTTTTTGACGCATCTTTTCATCAAAAAAGGTATATGTGGAATAAAATTTACCCTTGATTGTATTTAAGGCAATAGTTGCACAATCCTTAAGATAACTAATATCAGGTTTTGATTCTAAAGCCAAACATATCCCAAAAGAAGGAAGGACATTATAAGACATCTCAAAAGAATCAACTGCCTCTTCAATATTTTTAACAATATCTACAAGTTCTTGATCATCTTCATATGCAGTGCATAATGCAAAAATATCTGCTCGCACATGACACGCAATTGTATATTCCCGATTATGCTCATACCAGCGAAAGCTATCAGCTATACATTTTAATAAGTTATCGCCTACGGTTCTACCACAAAATTCATTTACCGCCTTAAACCTATCAATATCCATTACAATAACTGCATATTTATTCTCTGGATGCTCTCTAAAGAGCTGCCCCCCTAAATAGAAAAAAGCTTTTAAATTGTTAAGCTTCGTTAGACCAATTACATTTTCTGCAACGTTTGTTTCTGCCATTTTACGTAAGGAATATAGATATAATTCATCTTCTCTATTTTCCATCTCTTTTGTTGGCTGATTCACAACATTTTCATTATTTTCGTTTTTACCCATACTCACCGCCACGCCATTGAACTTCTTATTTTTTAAAAAGTTTTTCTTAGTTATATTATAGCTTACAATGGTACAAAATACTACAGTATATTTCCTTTATATACATAAAACACCCAAATTTTGTTAATTATAACTATTAATAATTTTTCTTTGTTATTGTACTTTTTATCAAATTCATCTATAATATAGATAATTAAAATCTTGGAATGCAATCAGAGAAGGGAGTCAAGAAATATGGAAGTATTTTTTCTTTTAGGTGGTGGCTTGTTAGTCATAATTTTTGCTGTAATTGTAGCTGTTTCAGCTTCTGTTGTATCTGCCGTTGCAGCCAACGAGGATATCGAAGAGTAAAAACGTTAAAAAGTCCGTTAAAACGGACTTTTTATTACTGATTTTCTACCATTTCCCCAGCTTCAATCCTAGCTGCTAACTCTTCCAAATGCATCCAATAATCCACCTTCTTATCCAACTCTTCTTTCAAGGTTTCTTTTTTGGTTGTTATTTCATTCAACTTCACAAAGTCGGTTGCGTATTGTGGTATCATACCCTCTAACGATTCTATCTCTTCTTCCATAGAAGTAATTTCATTTTCAATATTTTCATAATCCTTTTGTTCCTGATACGTAAACTTAAGCTTCTTCCACTGACCACTTTTCCAGTTTTTGCTGCTTTGCTCACTCGTTTTGTTCTGCTCATTTAAGCCAATATTTTTATCAGTAGTAAGAGAAATCTCTTCTTGCTTACGATTCACATAATCTGAATAACCACCTTCATATTGTATAAATTGCTCGTTCTCTAATGCAAATATTCTATTTACAATTCTATCTAAAAAGTAACGGTCATGAGATACAACTATAACAATACCTTGAAATTCATCTAGATAATCCTCTAGTACACGAAGAGTTGTAATATCTAAATCATTGGTAGGTTCATCCATAATCAATACATTGGGCGCTTCCATTAAAACCCTTAGTAGTCTTAATCTTCTACGTTCTCCACCTGATAGCTTTCCTAGTAAACTATATTGATCCTCTCCCTCAAACAGAAAACGTTCCAACATTTTAGCTGCACTAACAGTACCATCTTGGGTATCTATATATTCAGCCACTTCTTTTACATAATCAATAACCCGCATATTAGGATTCATCATATCATCACTAATTTCCTGTGAATAATATCCGATCTTTACCGTTTGCCCAATCTCCAAGGTTCCTTTATCAGGTTCAATTTCTCCAATTATTATTTTCATAAGAGTGGATTTACCACTTCCATTTTGACCAATAAAACCTACTCTATCATTTTTTAGAAAAATATAAGAAAAGTCTTGAAACAGCACTTTTTCACCATAAGATTTAGAAATATCCGTTAACTCCACAGTGGTTTTTCCTAAGCGTGAAGCCATTGAAGATAATGCAACTTGTCCATCTTTTACAGGTCCTTTTGTATTCTTTAAATCTTCAAACCGCTCTAATCTAGCTTTTTGTTTGGTGCTTCGTGCTCTTGCTCCCCGCTGAACCCAAGCTAATTCTTTTCTCAAAATAGAATCTCGTTTTCTTGCGGAAGCTTCCTCCATCTCTTCCCTTTGCATCTTTAATTCCAAATATCCGGAATAATTAGCATCATAAGAATAGATATGTCCCTTATCAATTTCTATAATTCTTGTAGAAACGGTGTCCAAAAAATAGCGGTCATGGGTTACCATAACCACTGCACCTCTTCTTTTTTGTAAGGTTTCTTCCAACCAATCTGCCATTTCATTATCTAAATGGTTAGTTGGTTCATCTAACACTAAGATTTCTGCTGAAGATAAAAGAACAGATACTAGTGCCAATCGTTTTCTTTGACCTCCAGAAAGCTCTCTACATGGTTGTTCAAAATCTCGTACACCTAACCGAGTAAGCATTGCTTTCGCTTCTGCTGTTATGTCCATTTCCATTGCTTTTTCATGTTCATTTACAATATTATCTCGTAAAACAGCTTCTAACACAGTTTCTTTTTCACCAAATTCAGGATTCTGAGGCAAATAACGAACCATACAATTTTTAGCCTTTATTACATTTCCTTCATCCGGTTCTTCCAGTCCAGCAATGATTTTAAGCAAGGTAGATTTGCCTGTACCATTAATGCCAATAACGCCTACCTTTTCATATTCCTGAAGAAAGAAACTTTCCTGATCAAAAAGCTTTCTCACACCATATGATTTTGTTATATTTTCAACTGTTAATATATTCATTAAAATTCAACCTTTCAAAACTTAAAATACCTCTATTATTCCAAAGATGCGTACGTAGCCATGCGTAGTTTTCTTACTGCAGCAGTAGTTCCAGCATTACATTTTTGTATAAAGAACATGAATACCATATCATCTGCAGGGGAAATTGTCACATAATTACCAGTCCAACCATCCCAGCCATATTCTCCGTGACTTGCATTACACCCAACAAGACCTTGATCAATTAATATTCTCATTAGGCAGCTATATCCATAACCTTTCACACTATCCCAATTATAGTCCACCTTTTGCTCCTGTGTTAAATGATCTGTAGTCATAAACTTTACTGTATTTTTCCCTAAAATCCTTTTACCTTCAAACACTCCATTATGAAGCATCATTTGAGCAAAACGACTATAATCATCTATGGTAGATACTAGCCCTGCACCGCCCGACTCAAACGCAACATCTTCCTCATAATACTCACCCAAATGACTGGCAGTAAACGGTATCAAACCAACTTTGTCTTCCCAAATATAATTCTGAGCAAACCTATGCTTTTTATCATTGGGCACAAAAAATCCCGTGTCCTTCATACCTAGAGGAGCAAATATTTCATCCGCTAAAAATGCACCATACTTCTTGCCGGAAACCACTTCAATAATTCCTCCTAGTACATCTGCCGAAAGACCATACATCCACTTAGTTCCAGGCTGAAATAAAATAGGAACTTTAGCAATTTCTTTTAAGTATTCTTGTGTATCCACATATTCACCTTTCTCTCGGCGGGAAATCAGTTGCCGAAAGGTACTATCCATTTGCCTACCTGGCTCATGATTAATATCTGGGTAAGGTATTCCAGATGACATATTTAGAAGCTCCCAAATCGTAGAATCTCGTTCAGCTGGTACGATGCGACCATCTTGTGTTAATACCTTTTGATTGGCAAAAAAAGGCAGATATTTACTTATGGGATCCCACAAATCTATGTCTCCTCTTTCTGCAAGTATCATGGTTGCCACTGCCGTAACCGGTTTGGTCATAGAAAACATACGAAAAATAGTATCTCTTTTCATAGGAATATTAT
>CAZKGP010000189.1:0-5111 GCA_964552225.1 uncultured Acetatifactor sp. | reverse complement strand
TTATCACCCATAGACGTGGTACCATGGAACAAGTAGATAGACTTTATGGAATTACTATGCAAGAAAAAGGGGTGTCGGCTTTAGTAAGCGTGAATTTAATTGATAAGGATTTGGAGGACTAGTGTGGAAAGTACTTGTAAGGCATCAAAGTACGTTGCCTAACAAGTACTAAGTTCCACACCGAAGAATGTCTCTGACGAGCCATTCTTCCCATGAAACATATTGAAAGGATATATAAATGAGTGAAGAAAAGAAAGGCTTTTTTTCAAGATTAAAAGCGGGACTAACGAAAACAAGAGAAAATATTGTAAATGGAATTGATTCTGTATTTAGTGGATTTTCCTCTATTGATGAAGATTTTTATGAGGAGTTAGAAGAAATTCTAATTATGGGCGATATTGGTGTGAATGCTACCACCGCAATTGTGGATAGGGTGAGAAAAGAAGTAAAAGAGAAGCATCTGAAAGAACCTGCTGAATGTAAACAGCTTTTGATAGAAAGCATTAAGGAGCAAATGCAGGTTGAAGAAACAGCATATGATTTTGAAGAAAAACAAGCAGTAGTGATGGTGATAGGAGTCAACGGTGTTGGTAAAACTACATCTGTGGGCAAATTAGCAGGGAAGTTACAAGGCAACGGACGTAATGTATTAATTGCCGCAGCAGATACCTTTCGTGCAGCTGCTGGTGAGCAGTTAGCAGAATGGGCAAAACGAGCAGATGTACCTATGATTGGCGGTGTAGAAGGAAGTGATCCTGCAAGTGTAGTGTATGATGCTTTAAATGCAGCCAAAGCTAGGAATGTTGATGTATTGTTAATTGATACTGCGGGACGTCTTCATAACAAGAAAAATTTAATGGAAGAATTACGAAAGATGAATCGCATTATTGACAGAGAATTTCCAGATGCTCATAGAGAGAATTTCATTGTTTTAGATGCAACCACAGGTCAAAATGCTCTTGTTCAGGCTAGAGAGTTTGGTGATGTAGCAGACTTAACAGGTATTATTCTAACGAAAATGGATGGTACTGCAAAGGGTGGTATTGCAGTTGCAATTCAATCAGAATTGAAAGTACCAGTAAAATATATCGGGGTTGGAGAAACAATAGAAGACCTACAAAAGTTTAAGTCAGAAGAATTTGTAAATGCACTATTTGACATTAGTGTGGAAAGAAATTCTAAGTTTTCAGAGGACGAAAACTAATAATTTCTTCCCACGTTGGGAGTTAATTTAAAATGGAGGGTAAAAAATTGGAAGAACAAATGCTATCATTAGATCAATTTGAAAAAGCGTCACAAGAAGTGAAAGAGGTCACCCTAGAAACCAAATTAATATATAGTAATTTTTTATCTGAACAAACAGATAATCGTGTATATTTAAAGCCAGAAAATATGCAATTTACTGGTGCGTATAAATTAAGAGGTGCTTATTTTAAAATGAGTACCTTATCAGAGGAAGAACGTGCCAAAGGGTTAATTACTGCTTCAGCAGGGAATCATGCTCAAGGGGTTGCTTATGCGGCAAAATGTTATGGTGCCAAAGCTGTTATTGTAATGCCAACGACTACACCTTTAATCAAAGTAAATCGTACAAAAAGCTATGGAGCTGAAGTGGTTCTTTATGGAGATGTATACGACGAAGCTTGTGCCAAAGCATATGAACTTGCGAAAGAGCACGATTATACCTTTATTCATCCATTTGATGACTTAACCGTTGCAACAGGACAAGGCACTGTTGCTATGGAAATCTTTCAAGAACTTCCTTTGGTAGATTATATACTTGTGCCAATTGGTGGTGGTGGACTTGCTACAGGAGTAGCTGCATTGGCCAAAAAGCTGAATCCCAAAATAAAAGTAATCGGTGTGGAACCAGCTGGTGCAAACTGTATGCAGGAATCTTTAAAAAATGGTAAGGTGACAACACTTCCACAAGCAAATACGATTGCAGATGGAACCGCTGTAAAAACACCTGGTAATATTTTATTTCCTTATATTCAAAAGTATATTGATGATATTATTACCATAGAAGACGAAGAGCTGGTAGTTGCTTTTTTAGATATGGTAGAGAATCATAAAATGATAGTAGAGAATTCTGGTTTATTAACAGTAGCGGCCCTAAAACACTTGGATGTAAAAGGCAAAAAGGTGGTATCTATTTTAAGTGGTGGTAATATGGATGTTATTACCATGTCATCTGTAGTACAACAAGGCCTTATCTTTAGAGATCGTATTTTTACAGTATCTGTTCTGCTTCCCGACAAACCTGGTGAGCTTTGCAGAGTATCTGGGGTGATTGCAAGTGAGAATGGTAATGTTATTAAATTGGAGCATAATCAATTTGTTACCACCAATCGAAATGTTGCGGTGGAATTAAGAATTACCTTGGAGGCATTTGGCTCAGCCCATAAGACACAAATAATGAATGCGCTTGAAAAAGAAGGTTATATGCCCAAATTAGTGCGCACTATTATATAAATTCATTTTACATTAGACAAAATCCGCATAATAATATATGCGGATTTTTTAAGGAAATACTCCGTATACTAGTGTGAAGAGAATTTTTAAGGCGCTAAAAAACACCGCCTAACAAATTCTAAAGCTTCACTGCGTGAAGCTACTCTTCACACGGAAGAATGGCTCTAGCGAGCCATTCTTCCAATATAGTGATTGTGTCGTTGAGTTGGCTTATTTGGTAGTGTGAAAGGAGTTGTTATGAAGGTTTTAAAAAAAGAAAATATAAGTATTCGTCAGCAATTAATGAGATATGTGGTTTTAACAGTATCGGCGTTTATCTATGGAGTTGCGGTGAGCTTGTTTTTGGACCCTAATTCTCTGGCTCCTGGAGGAGTTACAGGTATTGCTATCATATTAAATCGAATCATTCCATTAGAAACAGGAACATTGATGCTGTTGATTAATTTACCTATTTTAGTATTAGGCACTTGGAAGTTTGGTTTACGTTTCATCGTGTCCACTATTTATTGCACATTATTATCTTCAATATTTACGAATTTACTGGAACCAATAGGAGCATTAACTGAAGATCCTTTGCTGGCCGCCATTACAGGAGGTTCTTTGGTAGCAATTGCATTAGGAAGTGTATTTAAAGCGGGAGCCACAACAGGTGGAACGGATATTATTATCAAAGTATTACGTCTGAAATTTCCACATTTAAGAACAGGTGCATTATTCTTGTTTACTGATGCTTTGATTGTAATTGCTTCTGCGTTTGTATTCCGTGATGTGAATAAGGCACTCTATGCAGGATTGACGGTTGTAGTTACCTCTATGGTTATGGATGTGGTATTGTATGGGAGAGATGGTGCAAAATTGATCTATATTATTAGTGACCACTCTGAAAAAATTGCAACACGTCTTTTGGACGAATTGGATTTGGGTGTAACATATATCCAAGGAAAAGGTGCATATAGTGGAACTGATAAAAGTGTTATTTTATGTGCAGTTAAAAAGCAAATAGCACCTAAAACAGAAGCCATCGTAAGAGAAGAAGATGCTCTGGCATTTATGATTGTGACTAGTGCTACTGAAATTTATGGAGAAGGTTATAAGAGTTATTTTAGTGAAAAAATATAATAAAAAAATAAATTCTTATGGTGTAAAGAAAAAACACTTGACACCATGTTTTGACTATAGTATGATATCCAAGGTGTTAGAAAATAATACAGTTGTTTTTGTGTATTAAACATGCAATAAAGTTAGGATGGACAAAGACATGGATAAAATTTTTGAACAAACGCTGTTATATGATTTTTATGGAGAATTACTTACAAAGCACCAGCAAAACATATATGAAGAAGCTATCTATAATGATATGTCTTTGAGTGAGATTGCTGAACAACAAGGAATTAGCAGACAAGGTGTACATGATTTGATTAAGCGCTGTGATAAGAGTTTGCAGGGATATGAGAGCAAACTTCAATTAGTTGAGAAGTTTACAGATGCAAAAATGAAAATCAGCGAGATTGTAGCACTCACCCAAATTGCTACAGAATCTGATGAAATAGATTCAGAACAGCAATATAAAGATTTTGATGAACGAATGAAGCGAATTCGAGAATTATCTCAGAACTTATTGAAAGACTGGTAAAGGAGTTACAAATGGCATTTGAAAGCTTAACGGACAAATTACAAAATGTTTTTAAAAATCTAAGAAGTAAAGGCCGTTTAACAGAAGATGATGTCAAGGCAGCACTCAAAGAAGTTAAAATGGCACTGTTAGAAGCCGATGTTAATTTCAGAGTGGTGAAACAGTTTATAAAGGCTGTGGAAGAACGTGCAGTTGGTCAGGATGTTATGAACGGTTTGAATCCTGGACAAATGGTTATCAAAATTGTAAATGAAGAAATGGTTACCCTTATGGGAAGCGAGACTACTGAAATCGCTATGCAGCCAGGTCAATCCATTACAGTAATATTGATGGCAGGTCTTCAAGGTGCTGGTAAGACAACAGCTACCGCCAAGATAGCAGGTAAGTTAAAACAAAAAGGTAAAAAATCTCTATTAGTTGCATGTGATATTTATCGTCCAGCAGCAATAGAGCAATTACAGATAAATGGTAAGAAACAAGAAGTAGATGTGTTCTCTATGGGAACAGATCATAGCCCCATCGAAATTGCTAAGGCTGCAATTGAACATGCTAAGAAGAATAGCCATAATGTGGTTATCTTGGATACAGCTGGTCGTCTACATATCGATGAAAACATGATGACTGAATTACAAGAGATTAAGAATCAAGTAGATGTTCATCAGACCTTATTAGTGGTAGATGCAATGACCGGTCAGGATGCCGTTAATGTTGCTAAGGAGTTTAATGAGAAAATAGGCGTTGACGGTGTTGTATTAACGAAGATGGATGGTGATACACGAGGTGGTGCGGCTCTTTCAATAAAAGCAGTCACTGGTAAACCAATCTTGTTTGTAGGCATGGGTGAAAAGCTAACTGATATGGAGCAGTTTTATCCAGATCGTATGGCAAGTAGAATTTTAGGTATGGGTGATGTGCTTTCCTTAATTGATAAAGCACAAGCCAATCTTGATATAGATGAAGACAAAAGCCGTGAAATGGCTGGTCGTATGAAAAAAGGTAAATT
>CAZKGP010000188.1:1665-5122 GCA_964552225.1 uncultured Acetatifactor sp. | reverse complement strand
TCAATTTCCTCCTTGTGCAGGAGGTCTTCTCAGAAATCTCCTGCTTTCTAAAATAGTGGGTTAGAAAAGCATGAATTTTCTGACTTGAATTAGATTTCTTTTAGAAAGGCTAGATGCCTTATGAACTCGTATTCATGATGAATAACGAGATAAGAAAATATGCTTTGATAAGATAGTAGCATGGTGGATTGGAGAAAGCAATATGAATATTGTTACAATTATTCCAGCACATTACGTTAAGACGTTAAAATGGAAAGCTTATGAAGCCCATCCTTTTGGCCTTATATCTATTTAACTATGCCTGAAAATTGTTTTACGCAACCAATAAAGTCCGTTACATTAGGAGAAATCCATTTATCCTTATGGTAAATCAGTTGTGTAAAAATATCGCATTTGGGGATATAATTAATTTTTACTAACTCCCCATTTACAATTTCTTGTGAGACGGCAAGCTCAGGGAGTACACATAGACCTAATCCACTTTTTGAGCTTTCTTTAATAGCCTGTATACTGCTTGTTTCAAGTACAATTTGTGGTGATACAAAATGTGCGGTCAATTCCTGCTCAAACATCCCACGGTAACAGCATCCTTGACCTGTAAGTATAAAGGGTATATCATTAAAATCTTGAATTTTCACTTTTTTCTTATGTACAAGTGGATGATTGGGATATGCCAAAATACATATTGGTTCGTCTATTTCCATTGCGGTGACAATAGATGGGTCAGAAATATGTTTGTCCAATGTAAACGCGATATCTATCGTGCGATTGGCAAGTAAAGGTAAAAATTCGGAGGAATCTACAATATCCAAATGCAAATCAATTAAAGGGTGTGTTTCTTTAAATGCCTTAATAATGATTGGTAACCTATATATACCTATGGATTCTGATGCCCCAATTTTAAGACTTCCACCAGTTTGTGAATTGGTATACATATTTTCTATATCGATAGAAAGCGCAACTAATTTTTGTGCATATGGTATGAGTCTTTCGCCCTCAGGTGTTAAGGAAACTGATTTACCAATTCTCTCAAATAGGCGCACATTAAGTTCTTCTTCCAATTTTTGAATTTGAGTTGTAATACTAGATTGAGCATAATCCAAGTGGTGTGCTGTTTTTGTAAAATTCTTAAGTTCACTTAATATTAAAAAAGTATTTAAATGTTTAATTTCCATCATAATCTCCATTCTGCTAATTAATTTCTCGAAATGATGCACTATCTGAAATTTAGATTGATATTATCAAAACTATCAATTTCACAAATACATATTTTTATGTTATCATCAGTTAAATAAATTGGCAAGAGGAGGATTACCAAAATGGAGAAAGTGAATTTACTCAATGAAGTAAATGGAATGGAGCAGTTATATACCTATAAGAAGGTTGCTAAATTAAACGAACATATTTTAAGTGTTGTAAAAGTTGAAAATCGTACTTTAGACTTTCATATCCACCAGTATTCTGATGAATTGTTCTATGTAATTGATGGTAAATTTGAATTAGAAACAGATAATGGTCTTACGGAAGTTAAGCAAGGTGAGTTTATTGTAGTTCCTCGTAATACTCGGCATAGACCTGTTGTGAAGGAATTGACTAAATTCTTAATGATTGAACTTGAAGGAACCCTTAATAAAGAAAATAGCGGTGATTTATATGAGGATTAGGAGGATACAAATGACAGATAGACCTAAACTAGATAGGCAGTTAGATGAAAAAACTTTTCGCAGCTTTTATTATTTAAAAGAAGAATTAGTAGAGTTTTGCAGGAATCATGATTTGCCTGTTTCTGGTGGAAAAATAGAGATTACAGATAGAATTGCATATTTCCTTGAAACTGGAAAGGTATTAAAAGCTTCCACACCCACTGAAAGAAAATCAAAAACAAATATTGGTTCTATTACAGAAGATACTTTGATAGAACCCAATTTTGTTTGCTCTGAAATTCATAGAGCCTTTTTTAAGGATAAGATTGGGAAACGCTTTTCTTTTAATGTTATTTTTCAGAAATGGTTAAAGAATAATACTGGAAAAACTTATAAAGAAGCAATTGAGGCATATGAACAGATTCTGGAAGAGAAGAAAAAGGGCAAAACAACAATAGACAAGCAATTTGAGTATAATACATATATTCGTGACTTCTTTGAGGACAATGTTGGAAAAACATTGGAAGAAGCAATTAGGTGCTGGAAATATAAAAGGAGCTTGTCTGGACATAATCGTTACGAAAAGTCTGATCTTATAGCATTATCTTGAGTTTAACCAAATTGTAATTTTTATTTATATAAGACATATGTTTTTTCTATTGACAGGCTAATGTTTATTAGCCACACTAAAGCTAATAAACATTAGCCTAAAGGAGAATACATATGTTTGATTTATTTTTAGGAGATTTATGGTCAATATTATCTACACATTTTATACTTATAGTTTTAATTTATATGGTGTTTACTACTAAAAATCATAAGAAAATAAAACTGTGGGGACGAAAGACATTAGTTCTTGCAATGATAGGATTATTATTATGTATTTTTGCAGTCTTACGGGATGATTACGTAACTGCATTAAAAGGTGGAACGGGGGTATTTTCGTTAGAATCGCTGCAAATTAATCTTTCTTATTTAGGAGGAGCTGTTATTGGGTTTTCTACCCTTACCTCCATCTTTGTTTCTAATCAAAAATATAGAAAAATAATGTTTTTTATACTTTCAGGCGCAATTATATTCAAAGCTGGATTAATTGAAATTTCAAGAATAATGGCGTAATTGAAAGGTTAAAAAAGGTTGATTTAAATGGATAAAAAAGATACAAAACAAATTATTTTAGATGAAGCATTAAGCTTATTTGCTATCAATGGATATGAGGGTGTAACGGTTGCTGACATAGCCAGAGCAGTTCATATCAAAGCACCATCCTTATATAAGCATTATAAGAGTAAACAAGAAATTTTTGATGCAATTCTTGCTGAAATGGCAGAGCGTTATAAAAAGCAGGTATCTTCTATGCAGATGGATGGAGTAGAAGCAGATAAAGATATGGGATTATTCTTGAATATCAGTAAAGAACAATTAGTAGAAATGGGCAAGGGTCTATTTCTTTATTTTCTCCATGATGATTATGCAAGAAAGTTTCGGCGGATGTTGACAATAGAACAATATAAGAATCCAACCGCATCAAAACTTTATGTGGAGCAGTATATAGATAGTCCCATTTTTTATCAAAGTACATTATTTAAGGCACTTATGGAACAAAAGAATATGAGAAGCTTAGATGCTAAAGTTGCTGCAATGCACTTTTATTCACCTATGTTTCTTATGTTATGCTTATGTGATAGCTGCCCAGAACGTCAAACGGAAGTGTTGGAAGTCATTAAACAACACATTATACAATTTAGCCAGTTATACATAGTGTGAGAAGAAATTCTAAAGTGTCAAAAGACGCCACTAAAGAATTACTAAAT
>CAZKGP010000188.1:0-1565 GCA_964552225.1 uncultured Acetatifactor sp. | reverse complement strand
TAGTGTGAGAAGAAATTCTAAAGTGTCAAAAGACGCCACTAAAGAATTACTAAATTAGATAGGAGGTAGTATGAATATAACAGTAATTTATGGTCAACAGCATAAAGGTAATACATGGAGATTGACACAATTATTTTTGAAGCAGTTTACTGATGATAATTCTTCAATTACAGAGTATTTTTTGCCCGAGGCGGCACCGTCTTATTGTATGGGCTGTTTGAATTGTCTCTATAATGGGGAAAGAACTTGCCCTCATGCAACTGCAGTACAGCCTATTGTGAAAGCATTGGATATGGCTGACTTAATTATTGTTTCATCGCCTTGTTATGTTTTAGGAATGACGGGACAGCTGAAAACATTATTTGACCATATGGCTTATCGGCATATGGCTCACAGACCAGAGCCATCTATGTTCCATAAACAGGCTATTGTCATTTCAACTGCGGCTGGAATGGGTATGGGAAAAACAACAAAAGCATTAGCTGATAACTTGTTCCAATGGGGAGTAGCAAAGATATATAGGTGCGGAGTTCGCATTGGCGCTATTGATTTTGAGCATATACCCTCAAATAGAATGTCTAATATTGAATGCAAGGTGAATGGAATCGCTCATAAAATTAAGAAAAATAATGGGCATGTAAAAGCTGGAATTAAAACAAAATTCTTCTTTTCTGTTATGAAGATGGGGCAAAAACAGAATGATTGGAACCCTATGGATAAGGAATATTGGATAAAACAAGGTTGGTTAATAAATAGGTAAAGGCATTTTTTTATAAATAGATAGTATATTATGCACAAAGTATCCTATTACACCACCAAACACATTCAGTATTAGGTCATCGATATCACAGATTCCTCTTAGGGTAAAAAGCTGGGTGACTTCTATTATAATAATTATGGAGGAGAAACAGAGTAGAAACCACTTGAGAGACTGAAGCTTTTTCCAAAAGAAAGGCAGAAAAATCCCCAATGGGATGAAATTTGCAATATTCCCACCCAAATTTATAATGGCATCAACCCATATAAGTTGGTTAGACTTGTCGTTGAGTAAGTGTACGAAATGAGCAATTGTATGAAAAGGCACAGGCCTGATATTTATTTTAATCTGCGTCCAGTATGATACCTCTATATCAAAAGGTGTTCTTCCATATAGAAGCCAAAGCATGATCACACAGTATATAATAAATAATATCCATAGATTAGTACGAAGCTTTCCTTGTATTTTAGGCATTACGACATCTCCTTATGAAAACACTATAGGCATTGTAACATAAGGCACAGTTATCTACCACAAGTAGATAGCTGTTTTTCGTTATTTTACTTGTAGCATCTGCTAGTTCAGTATATATTTAATTTAAATATTATATGAATGAGGAGGCAGGGTTATTAGTATGGATCAAATCAAAATAGGAAAGCTGATTGTGGAAAAGAGAAAAGAGAATAAATTGACTCAGGAGCATTTAGCTGAAAATCTGGGAGTTACCAATAAGGCGGTTTCTAAATGGGAAAACGGGAAATGTATGCCTGATATATCTCTGATCCAACCATTATGTAAAATATTAGAT
>CAZKGP010000187.1:0-5138 GCA_964552225.1 uncultured Acetatifactor sp. | reverse complement strand
TCCTATTCCATCACCTGGAATACTTGTAATATGTAAGTTCATAATAATCTCCATTTCTATAACTTAATATCTTTTTAAACTTCGACGTGGTACAGTGTGAAAGACCACTCTTGTTATAATAACTGATTATGTTTTAAATTTCAACAGAAAGTGTAGAAAAAGGGACTGTACCGTGTTTCACGTTCAGTCCCTTTTTATTATTTAATAAATTGTATTCCGCATTATTATGATTCATTTGCCTTTTCTACACGAGCAATTGCTGATCTTTCCATTGGAATACGACAATTCTTATTATTACCAAATTCTACAATAATTGTATCATCATTAATATCAATTACAATTCCAATAAAACCGCCTGTGGTTAAAACGCAATCACCAATCTCAAGTGCTGATATCATAGCAGCTATTCTTTTTTGTTCTTTTTTCTGAGGTCTCATCAAAAAGAACCACATGCCTCCAATAACTAGAGCATATCCAACAAACATTACAATCGCTCCCAAAGTTCCACCTGTCGCTGCTGGATCTGGCTGTGTTAATAAAATACCCATTTTAATTCCTCCTGCTTGTAACTCTTATTTACTCAAACTATAAAACATAATACACGTAAAATGACTTATGGGCAAGTAAAATCTGAATAAATAATAATGTTTATAATCTTTTTATTTTTAGGAATTACCTTGTTCCATACCAGCTAGTTTAGATTTTTTATATTCGGCAAAATTACCATTATCTAATGCCTCTCTGATCTCTTCCATCATAGTATTATAAAAATATAGATTATGAAGAACAGCTAGCCTCATACCAAGCATCTCTTTCGCCTTTAGCAAGTGTCTAATATATGCTCTTGAATATCTTTTACAAGTAGGACATCCACAGCCCTCTTCTATTGGTCTGTCATCTAATTGGTATTTGGCATTAAATAAGTTAATCTTCCCTTGGTTCGTATATAAGTGACCATGTCGACCATTTCTAGTAGGATACACACAGTCAAAAAAGTCAACACCACGCTCCACTGCTTCTAAAATATTTGCTGGAGTACCTACACCCATTAAATAGGTGGGTTTATTAACTGGAAGGTAGGGAACCACTTCATCTAAAATATAATACATTTCTTCGTGTGTTTCACCTACAGCTAACCCGCCAATTGCATAACCATCTAAATCCATTTGCGCAATTTTCTTAGCATGCTCAATACGAATATCTGCAAAAATAGCACCTTGATTGATTCCAAATAGCATTTGCTTTGGATTAATGGTATCTTCTAATTTATTCAACCGATTCATTTCATCTTGGCATCTTTTCAGCCATCTTGTGGTTCGGTCCACTGAATCCTGTACATATGCTCTCTCAGCTTTGCTAGATGGGCATTCGTCAAATGCCATCGCAATAGTAGACGCTAAGTTAGACTGAATCTGCATACTTTCTTCTGGTCCCATAAAAATCTTGTGTCCATCAATATGTGAATTAAAGTAAACACCTTCTTCTTTAATTTTACGAAGCCCTGATAACGAAAACACTTGAAAACCACCTGAATCCGTAAGAATTGGTTTATCCCAAGACATGAATTTATGCAGGCCACCTAACTGTCTAATGATTCGATCACCTGGTCGAACATGTAAGTGATAAGTATTCGATAACTCTACCTGAGTCTTAATCTGTTCTAAATCTTCTGTAGACACAGCGCCCTTTATCGCTGCAACAGTTCCCACATTCATAAATACAGGAGTTTGAATCACACCATGAACCGTGTGAAGCTCTCCCCTTTTTGCCTTACCCTCTTGATGTAATACTTTATACATAAAAATTATAAATCCTCCCAAAATTCTTCTAGTGTTATCCCTGCATCCATAATAACCATGGCAGCATCTTTTCCTACATAGCGGAAATGCCATGGTTCATATCCTATACCTGTAATATATTCTTTGCCTTCTGGATAACGTAAAATAAAACCATATTTTGCACAGTTTGCAGCCAACCATTGACCTGCTTCTGTCTCACCGAAACCAGTTTCCAAAACAGAATATGTATCACTTACAATATCTATAGCCAATCCGATTTGATGTTCACTAGCACCAGGAACTGTTACAGCCTGTCCTGCCACTTTATAAGCATCCATATAAGACATGCCTTTTTTCATATATCGGGTAATCTTATTATTGAAAAGCATCTCTTGTCTTGCCAAATCTCTATATGGAGAGCAGATTTCTAAGTTAACGCCCTCCTCTTTAGCTCCATATAACATAGCAACCAGTTCTTCTATGATACGTTCATCACATCTCATATTTCCTTTAATGGTACCTAACGTAAATTCATAATCTTCTGGAACTGGATGTTG
This sequence comes from uncultured Acetatifactor sp., assembly GCA_964552225.1. Lineage (GTDB taxonomy): Bacteria > Bacillota > Clostridia > Lachnospirales > Lachnospiraceae > Acetatifactor. Next base: position 2,803 of record CAZKGP010000187.1, on the reverse strand, counting down.
CTTATTAATTAGAACTAATTTCCAATCATCTTTGGAAAATACAATTTCTTCCTTATCTTCTTCTACTTCTACTTCTGAGGATGATTTACTTCCTCCTATGCTTGCTAAAGAATCATTAGATTCAATAATTTCATCTAATGTAAATTTATCAATATCATCCGTACACTGGAATTCCGTATCATCATACTCATCCACTTCATCATCATCTAAACGTTCAATCTCTTCAAAGTTAACCTCTGTCTCCTTTGCAAAGGAAATGGCATCTGATTCTTCTGACAAATTCAAATCTCCAATTGAACCGTTTTCCACCTCATCATGCATAAATACAGGGAAAGAGAAACTGCTATATGTTGCAAACAAAACAAACGTCATTGCAACCATAGCAAATCGCTTAGTGTTAGATATAAAATATCTTATAAGATTTAAAAAAACAATTGTTATTATTATAATGGGAATTACTAAAACTCTTAAAAATGCGTTTTTCTTGCCAATTTTAAAAAGTTTAGTCTTCACACGCTCTTCCACTGTTTTCTTCATTGGTATATTATCCTTTTGTGCATCATTTTAATGTATTTATTTTACCACAATACAATAATATTTGCATCACTTTTCCAAAAAAGTTGCTATTTTACATGTTTTTAGCTATAATCATAGTCAAAAATAGTATTAATCAGGAGGAAAAGAAATGGCTGGTTCTACCTTTGGAACACTTTTCAAAATTACAACTTGGGGAGAATCTCATGGAAAAGCTTTGGGCGTAGTCGTAGACGGTTGCCCCGCTGGGCTTCCTTTGTGTGAATCAGATATTCAGACTTATCTAAATCGTCGTAAACCTGGTCAAAGCAATATTACCACACCTAGAAACGAAGACGACGAAGTAGAAATTCTATCTGGAGTATTTGAAGGAAAAACAACAGGCACTCCTATTTCATTGATGGTAAAAAACACCTCTCAAATATCAAAGGATTATAGTGAAATCGCTTCCCTTTATCGCCCTGGACACGCAGACTATACATTTGAACAAAAATATGGTTTTCATGACTATCGTGGTGGTGGCCGTTCTTCTGGACGTGAAACCATAGGTCGTGTGGCAGCTGGCGCCATTGCAAGCAAAATATTGTTACAACTTGGTATAGAAGTTTTTGCTTACACTCGTTCCATTGGTCCTATCCAAATTAATCCATCGAATTTTGATAAAGCTGCAATTTTATCAACCAAAACTGCGATGCCAGATATAGATGCAGATGCAAAAGCTGTTGCCTTTTTAGAAGAGGCGATGAAACAAACCGACTCTGTTGGTGGTTGCATGGAATGTATTGTGAAACATCTACCAGTAGGTGTTGGAGATCCTGTCTTTGAAAAACTAGATGCTAACCTTTCTAAAGCAATCATGTCCATTGGGGCTGTGAAAGCAGTAGAAATTGGAGACGGTTGTATGGTAGCGCAGAAAATGGGCAGTGAAAACAATGATTCATTCTATATTTCTGAAGATAAAATCCAAAAAATGACAAATCATTCAGGTGGTATTCTAGGTGGTATTAGCGATGGTGATAACATTGTCATACGTGCCTACGTTAAACCTACCCCTTCTATCTTCCATACCCAGAAAACGGTAACCAAAAACATGGAAGAAATAGACGTTCAGATAAAAGGAAGACATGACCCGATTATTGTACCAAGGGCTGTTGTTGTTATGGAGTGCATGACTGCTATTACCATTTTAGATGCTTTGATGATAAACATGTCCACTCGCTTGGATTGTATGACTGATTTCTATAAAAATTAACATCAAAAAAGACTAGATTAAGATCTAGTCTTTTTTGTAAAATTATTTTTTATTTAAGTTTATGAAATATGATGCAGTTAGGTTCATTTACCTCTAACTCTGGTCCACTCATAATTAATGTACCTTTTTCTGGATCAACTGCAAAAAATGTCATTGAATTAGATTCCTGATTTAGAGAAACCAAAAATTTATCATTAGGGAACATCGCAACATCCTTGGGATATTCACCACTTACAGGGAGACACAGCAGTTTCGTTAAAATACCTGTTTTCTCATCAGCAGAATATATGATAACTGAATTATCTCCTGCATTGGAGCTAATTAAATATTTATAATTTGATGTAAAATTCAATGTACTCGCCGCACTATTATTAGCATGATCAGAATTCATAGTAGAAATACTTTGTACTTTTTCAAAATATGGTTCTTTACCGTTTTCTGTATAAGAATATACATCAATATAGCATTTCCATTCATGTAGAATATAAATAAATTTACCATTTTTAGATATCTTAACATGCCTTGGCGCAGACTCCAATTCACTCCTAATAACATCCACAAGTTTCACTTTTCCACGTTCTAAATCCATACGATACACATTTACATGATCCATACCTTGATCTGCTACGAGCAAATATTTATTATCATGTGTCATCCTTGCACAGTTTATATGTGGTCTAAAATTACGTTCTGCAACACTACCTAAGCCTTTGTGGTATATTTCATCAGTAATTTCACCAATTGCGCCATCATCTTCAATGTGTAAAACAGTTAATTTACCATCATGGTAACCGGCTACAAACAAATATTGATCTGTATAATCCGTAGAAAGGTAACATCCTCTCATTCCGTTAATAGGTGCGAAGTTAATAAGTTCCAAATCACCATCCGGCATAATATTGTAGGCTTCTACTCCAAAATCAGTAATGGAATATAGTTGTTTACCATTATTTGATACTACAGCAAAAGATGAATTTGTAATTTCAACTTTATCTTTTTCTATGAATTTACCATTCT
>CAZKGP010000186.1:0-5150 GCA_964552225.1 uncultured Acetatifactor sp. | reverse complement strand
TTTATTATTCCATAAAAACTTTTCTGGGTGCAATATTTCTGATTGCTTTTACAAGTTCCGGTGAAGGATTTAATAATACTTTCAAACCACCTTGATAATATAATGCGTAACGCAAATCTGGCTTCAATTCTTCTCTTATACTATAATCCTTTATTTTAACATTACGATTTTTATAGGAATCAAGTTGATATGATCTTAGCGGTGCTAAAATCTCCATTCTATCTACTGTATAAGTTGCTACTCTTTTTCTCTTTGTCTTTGCCATTACTTTGTCTATAATTAGTTCTCTATCTAAATATAGATACTCGTATTCCAAATCTGTATATAGATTCAAAAAATATGCTCCTGCGCCTGTAACAACTGCAGCGATTAATGCAGGTACAAATCCTATAAATGTAAGCAGACCGAAAACAACTGTTAAAAATATCAAAAACCCTTTAAAGAATTTACTAATTCCTGATTGTTTTTGCTTTACTAGACACTCAACGTACATATCACTCATAATTATAACCTATCCTTTATCATTTTTTATTACTACTTTATCCTACGGTTATGATATAACATCTGTAAATAAGTTGCAAGGTAGTTTCCAGAATCTTTGTCACATTTTATCCTTTTTTAATATTATGATAATGTTACTTTCATTGACATTATCATAATTACCACGTATCATAATTCTATTATGTTTTAGTATAGTACAAACAAACGGAAGGATGGTATTGTCCATGGCGGTAATGGATGAATTTAAAGAAGAGCGAGAAGCCTTAAAGCACGGCACGTTCAAACAAAAGGCGGCTTATTTTTGGGGATATTATAGGTGGCATGTAATTATTGCAATCATAAGTATTATTATAGTTTATACTTTTGTTCATGGAATCGTAACCCGAAAAGACTCTGCATTTTATGGAGCTTTTATTAATTCTTGGGCTCAAGAGGGTAGCGAAGAATATTTGAACAATTTTGCAATAGATAATGGAATTGATTTGGAAGAATATGAAGTATATATTGATTCCACGCTCTATATTAGCGAAGATACCATGAACGAAACCTCCATGAGCTCAATTCAAAAGCTAATGGTTTATGTTGCAGCTAGTGAGATTGATGTACTTGGTAGTGACTCTCCAACATTTTCCCAATATGCATACACTGGTACTTGTGCTGATTTACGCACAATTTTAACTCCTGAGCAATTAGAAGAATACCAGCCTTATTTATTTTATATTGACCAAAAGATAGCGGACGAAAAAGAAGCCGCCACAGATGCAATGGATGACACCTATGTACCAGTATATCCAGATCCCTCTAAGCCAGAGGAAATGACTACCCCTATTCCAGTTGGATTTTTTGTGGATAGTAACAAGTCTTTTATTGATGCTTATGTATTTAAAGAAGAGCCTATTGTTATGGGCATAGTAACTAATTCAAAACATCAAGAAACAGCACTTGAATTTATTGAATATATTTTCGGCAAATTAGAAAAATAACGGAAAACGCTCCCTATCATCATGGGGAGCGTTTTGTGGTTTAATTCAATAGTTCTCTTAAAAGTTTATTTATAGTTTCTGGGTTGGCTTTCCCTTTCATTACCTTCATAGTCTGCCCCACCAAAAACCCCATTGCCTTTTCTTTGCCTCCACGATAGTCGGCAACCGATTGAGGGTTCGCTTCCATAATCTCTTGAATGGTTTTGTTGAGTAATGTATCATCATTTACTGTTTTAAGACCATGTTCTTCTATATACTGTTCTGGGTTAACTGCAACCAAAAACATGTTTTCAAATACTTCCTTTGCCACAGATGAATTTATAATCTTCTGATCAATTAATTCAATTAACTTTGCCAGCTGTTTTGGGCGAAAGCGAATATTCTCAGGTTCCATTTCCTGTTCCTTTAACAATCTTAGCGTTTCACCCATAAGCCAATTGGAAACCTTCTTAGGCGGACTCCCCAAAGCAACTGTAGCTTCAAAAATATCTGCCATGTGTTTTGAACTAGTAATAATACCAATATCATATTCGGGAATATCGTATTCTTTTCTGTATCGTGCTTGTTTTTGGGTACGAAATTCTGGTTGTTTTTGCTGAATCGTTTCTAGCCAAATGTGACTTATAAAAATAGGAGTCAAATCAGGGTCAGGAAAGTATCGGTAGTCTTGAGCATCCTCTTTAGAACGCATGGAAAAAGAACATTCTTTGTTATCATCCCAGCGTCTTGTTTCTTGAAGCACCTGCCTGCCTTCTTCCAACAATTCGATTTGTCGCTCCCTCTCCCCTTCTATTGCTCTCATAATTGCCTTAAAAGAATTCAAATTTTTCATTTCTGTGCGGGTTCCAAACTCTTTAGTACCAGCCTCTCTAACAGAAAGATTTACATCAACTCTCATAGAACCCTCTTGTAATTTGCAGTCTGAAGCACCCAAATATTGAATGAACAATCTTAATTTCTCCAAATATGCAATGACCTCTTCCCCGCTTCTCATATCTGGCTCCGATACAATTTCTATCAATGGCACCCCTGAGCGATTGTAATCTACCAAAGAACAATCCTCCCATTCATCATGAATTAGTTTTCCTGCATCCTCTTCCATGTGAATTTCGTGAATTCCAATTTGTTTGTTACCAGAAGGTGTTTCTATCTCCACATAACCATTACGACAAATAGGCAGATACAACTGAGAGATTTGATAGTTTTGCGGATTATCGGGATAGAAATAATTCTTACGATCAAACTTACAGAGCTGAGTAATGGTGCAATTTGTTGCTAGTCCAACTGCAATGGCATACTCTACTACTTTTTTATTTAAAACTGGAAGAGCTCCTGGCATTCCAGAACAAACAGGACAGGTATGAGTATTGGGTGCCCCACCAAAATCAGTCCGGCATCCGCAAAAAATCTTAGTTTTTGTAGCCAGCTCAACATGTACTTCCAAACCAATTACTGTTTCATATTGTTTTACCATAACTTTTCCCTCCCTACTTGTTCATAGGTATACGCAATTTGAATTAATTTCTTTTCCTGAAAACAATCTCCTACAAGTTGTAATCCAATTGGCAGTCCCTTATCATCTTTCCCACACGGAACAGTGATTCCTGGCAGCCCTGCTAAATTAGCAGAAATAGTATAAATATCACCTAAATACATTTTCAAAGAGTCCTGTAAACTTTCTCCAATGCAAGGTGCTGCGGTCGGTGCCACTGGACTCAAGATACAGTCAAATTGTTCAAAGGCCTTATCATATTCTTTTTTGATTAAATTTTTCACCTTTAATGCCTTTAAATAATATGCATCATAATATCCAGAACTTAAAACAAATGCTCCTAGCATAATACGTCTTTTTACTTCTGCACCAAATCCTTCTGAACGTGTTTTTTTATACATGTTATGCAATCCTTCATAATCTTTGGTGCGATATCCATATTTAATTCCATCAAAGCGTTCCAGATTGGAACTTGCCTCTGCCGATGCAATGGTGTAATAGGCAGGTATGGCATAATCTACCAACCCCAAATCAAACTCCTTCACAATTGCTCCCTGATCCTCCAACACCTTGGCGGCCTCTAAAACAGACCGTTTCACCTGAGGATCCAACCCTTCACCAAAATATTCTCTTGGAATTCCAATCCGCATCCCCTCTACATCTGTAACAAGAGCAGATGTAAAATCAGTATTTTCCCGCATCACTGATGTTGAGTCTTTCTTATCATATGAGGTAATGACCTCCAATATAGTCGCACAGTCTCTTACGTCTTTTGCCATGGGTCCAATTTGATCTAACGAGGAACCATAGGCAATCAATCCATAGCGAGAAACACTTCCATACGTTGGCTTCATCCCCACTACGCCACAAAAAGAAGCTGGCTGGCGAATAGAACCTCCTGTATCAGAACCTAGCGCAGCAAAACATTCCCTTGCCGCAACCGCAGCTGCCGAACCACCAGACGAACCACCTGGAACGTGTTTGGCATTCCACGGATTACGTGTTACTCCATAATAAGAAGTCTCTGTTGTACTTCCCATCGCAAACTCATCCATATTTGTCTTGCCGATTACAATAGCTCCCGCTTGTTCTAACAAATGCACAGCTTCTGCCGTATAAGTGGGCACAAAATTCTCTAAGATTTTAGAAGCACATGTGGTCAACATATTTTTAGTACACATATTGTCCTTAATTGCAAAAGGTACACCAGCCAACGGCCCTGATAAAGTTCCATTATCAATTTCACCCTGAATCACTTGACCTTTCTCCAACGCCTTTTCCTTTTCCAAAGTAACATAACAATTTAACAACTCCTCTTGTTGCTCTATACTTTCAAATACCGCTTCGATTGCTTCTATTACAGTTACTTCTTTTTCCTTTATTTTTTTAGACAGCTGGGTTGCCGTACAATCTAAAATACTGTTTTTTATACTCATTGTTGCCTCCTATTCTACTGTTCGGGGAACCTTAAACATGCCATCCTTTACACTAGGTGCATTTTTCAGAATGTTTTCCCTATCATCCCCATTTTTAATCTCATCTTCACGAAATACATTTTGAGTAGAAAACACATGGGACATAGCTTCCACACCGTCTGTATCCAACTCACCAAGTCTATCAATATAATTCAACATCCGTGACATATCCTCTTTTGCCTGTTCCTTCTCCTCCTCAGAAAGCTCTAACTTCGCCAAAATCCCTATATAATCAATTGTGATATCATCTATATTTTCTTTCATATAAATACTTCCTTTCTGGGTTTTAAACATTTATTATGAATAATTATAAGTTTTACTTATATAAATTTAGTTATAATAATTTAGTGTTATGTGGGTGGTTTAAGGTTGTGGTAAGCTTTTCCACCTAGGTATATTGAAGGACCACTTCTCTTAGCATTCCGATGAGCCCCTAAACAATGAAAGCATGTGCAGCAAAGGCTTTCATGCTTTCATAAGCTGTTTATGGTCTCATCTCCATAGAACAGAGGTCCTGCAATATACCTAGGTGGAAAAACTTCCTCTACACTTACTGAGACCATTACATAAAACAAAAAATTAAAATTTCAATAATCTAATTTTAAGGCTCTAATCTGTTTAAATCTCTAGGAAATAGAGTTGTTTCTCGGACGTTTTCTTCTCTTAGTAGTTGCATTGTAAAGCGTTCTAAACCGATAC
>CAZKGP010000185.1:0-5151 GCA_964552225.1 uncultured Acetatifactor sp. | reverse complement strand
ATTACATGGCAAAAAGGCTGCAATACCTGAGAAGAAAAAAGGATTTTTCAAACGCGCTATGGAAAAAGCACAAGAAAAAGCAGGCGCCAAACCATTGAAATAAATTTAAGGCACAGGAGTTTATACTCTTGTGCCTATTTTATACTATTGGAAAGTGATTCTTTCTTATCTCTATTCATCTCTTAACGAAAAATTATAATCCTTCTCATGAATATTCATTGAAATTTTACAGTCTGCTAAATGCTCATAATTAACTTCCAATGCGTAATCCACATCAACCCTAATATAGTTTTCCTCTTCTTTTACAGCTACTTTTTTGGCATCAATTCCAATTAAAATAGTTCCAAAGGGAGTGGAGTAATTTGTCATATTCTTTTTGTTTTCCGCAAAAACCATATGAACATTAACAATTCCTTTTTTGGTTAAATCCATCTGATTCTCGTTAAATTTAATTACATTTTTAGTAGAGCCTTCATAGCCCTCCATTAATTCTTCGTAAATTATGTAATGTTTGTTATTTTTCTTGTAATACTCAGCTGCAGTTACCGTTTCTACGTTGGTTTCCTCCTCTGAAGCATTAAATTGAAGTCCTCTGATTCCTAACAAAACATCTTTCGTCATACTAATCTCCATTCTGTTAAAGTTTGGCTTAATCCTTAGTATCTATATTCTTAGTAGATAAATAATAGTCCAAATAATCAGATGCAGATTGGAACAATTTACTTTTAATGCGTATTTGTCCAGGCTTTGCTTCTAATAATTCCAAATAAATATCATTATCGAATTCCCATTTTACCATGTCTTCAGTTGGCTGTACAGTACCATCTTCCCTCAATATACAATAAGTATCTGGTGTTAAGCTAAGTTCCGGATAGATTAATCCCCACCAACCAAGTGCTGCACAAACTCCTAATATAACGCGTAATCCAATTAAAGTTTTTTTCATGTAATAACTCCTTTTTATAAGACTATAGAAAGAGTTATTTCCAGTTTTATCCATATTTATTCAAATTACTTGATTTATATATTTATTTATTTTTTTCTCGTTCCAAGCGAATCCTATTTATAATTGCTTTTTCTTGGTTATCAATATGTGTCTTAGCTGCCTGAGCCGCTAACGCCTTGTCTTTATTCACAATCCCCTCATATATCATTCCATGTTCTTCAATCAGCTTTGCGTGCTGACTAGCATCCTTGATATATTCATAGCGGTAACGGTACATCTGCTCTGACAGATTGTTTACCAATTGAGTTAATCTCATATTACCAGTTGCATGTAAAATAATTTCATGAAGCTCTACATCTGCTTGAGCAATTTTTTTCACATTCTTAGAAGAGACTGCTTGCTCAAATGCCTGGCATGCTTTTTGAAGATTATCCAATTCTTCTTCATTGATGCGTTCACATGCTAATTCTACACATAAAACATCCATTGCACGCCTTACCTCTAGGACATCGTTCATGCTTTTTTCGGTAATTTCAGCCACCTCTGCACCCCTTCTCGGGATTACAACAACAAGACCTTCTAATTCCAACTTACGTATGGCTTCTCTAATTGGTGTACGACTAACGCCTAGACGATTAGCAAGGTGTATCTCCATAAGCCTCTCCCCAGGTTTTAGTTCACCTGCTAGAATCGCTTGTCGCAATGTATTAAAAACTACATCTCGCAGGGGTAAAAAATCATCCATTTTAATTTGTAAATTATCGTGCATTTCTCCTCCATTCTAGTGCATCATCTTGTGGTTGTTACAAATATCTGCTTTGCCAAATTATCTTTTTTTAACTGCTCATATGCCTTCATAGCTTTCTCTTTCTCAATAAAAACTGAGAATACTGTAGGACCGCTACCACTCATTAAACTGCCTTCAGCTCCAAGCTCTAGCATTCTTTTCTTTATTTGTTGAATAATGGGATGCTTTTGAATTGTTACATTTTCCAGCACATTTTCCATTCGATCCACAATCCCTTGTAAGTTTCCTTGTTCAATTGCATCCACCATACCATCTATATCTGGATGATGATTTACACCAATGGTGTCAAGTTGCTCATACACATACTTAGTTGATACATCTACATCTGGCTTGGCAATTAAAAGATAACAGTTGGGCACAGGCTTAAGTGGCGTTAATATTTCACCAATTCCTTCCGATAGAGCCGTTCCACCTAGAATAGAATATGGAACATCCGCACCAACTTTTACTCCTAATTCCCTTAACTTTTCCAAACTACAATCTAAATTAAATAATTCATTCATTCCTCGGAATGTAGCGGCGGCGTCACTACTTCCCCCCGCCATACCTGCTGCCACAGGAATATTTTTAGTCAAATGAATATGAACTCCTTCTTGGATTCCATATTCCTCTATCATTATGGACGCTGCTTTATAAATTAAATTATCCTTGTTTGTAGGCAATTCACCATGATTAGTAGTAATGGTAATTCCATCTTTTGCCTTTTTAAACTCTAATTCATCATAAATATCCACCATCTGCATTATCATCTTTACTTCATGATATCCATTTTCCAAACGTCTTACTACATCTAGCCCCAAATTGATTTTTGCATATGCCTTTATACGATAAGTATCCATTATAAACTTGTACTTGTTCCTTTCTAATGTTGGCTTTTCCAAGATTTAACAATTCTATGTTTACTGTATTTTGTATACATAGATTGTACTTAATTATAAACATTATTCTTCATTTCGTCAACTTTTATAAATTTGGGGCAAAAGACTAAAGATTTTCCTTATATAAGCCGATAATTCTAGTACAAATCATGGATGAATTGCTATCACGACAATGTGGTAAGAATGGAGGCGCAATATGAGTGTAAATGGAGTTACATCTGGCCAAAGTGCTGCAACCTATACAAATTATGGGAAAGACAATACAGTAAAAACAGATACTGCAGCCAAAGGCACAACGGCATCTAAGGCAGAAGACACAGGAGTTATATACGAACCTTCTAAGGAAGCAGCTAAAAGCTCTACTAAGAAAGTTTACAAACAAGACATAAATGTTATTAACAAACTAAAAGCAGATGCAGATGCAAGAACTCAGCAGCTTAGAGATTTAATTAATAAGATGATGAATCAGCAAACCAACAAATACGGAAAAGCCAATAATATATTTGAATTTTTGGCAAAAGGTGATTATAATGTTGATCCTGCTACTAGACTACAGGCACAAGCTGATATTGCAGAAGATGGATATTGGGGTGTTTCACAAACCTCTAGCCGTATTTTAGATTTCGCTACAGCTTTAACAGGCGGTGACCCAAGTAAAATCGAAGAAATGCGAAGTGCTTTTGAAAAAGGATTTAAAATGGCAGAGAAAACTTGGGGCGGTAAGCTTCCTGATATTTCTCAACGTACTTATGAGGCTGTTATGGCAGGATTCGATAGTATGGCAAAACCAAGCGAAGATACTACTGTTGTAGAATAGACTAATTTTAGAATACATAATAAGTTACATACGAAACAATCCATACCAAGTTTAAATTTCTAGGTATGGATTGTTTTTTGATATCAGTATTATGAACCTTTTACAATAAGCAGTTTTTGGCCAGGTTTTAGATTATCTGTATTTAATTGATTCATTTCTCTCAGTGCACCAACAGGCATATAATATTTTTTCCCTATATTCCAAAGATTATCTCCTTGTTTCACTGTATATACAGCCATTCCAGGTAAATTGCTTAATTTCTCCGTATCCAGTTCAGTAATTTTAATATCTTGAATCAGTTCAACAGGCATGTTTTGGAATACTGTTGTTGAAAATGTTACGACTGCTTTAACATCCATTTCTTCCCCATCTAGCATTGTCACTTGAAGCTGAGACAAGTCCGCATGAACCTTCCTCATATCCTCTGGTGTAATATTAGGAACTTCTAAAGTATACTGATAAGGTATTTGTGCACGAACACTAGCATAAGGCGACTCATCGTCCCCTGTAATGTACATAATTTGTACCTGCAAGCTGCCCGATAGCATAATACCATTCTCTATAACTTCTTGATCCTCAAGTGTAACATGACCTTCGCTATGTAAGAGCTGAAGAATCCCTGCCGTTCCTTTTTTAATATGCACATGGTCTGTAACCTTTGTCTTACCATTTACCTTTGCTAACAGCTTTTTAAGATTTGCAGGCTTCGACATAGTCTCAACATCCTTCGTTACGCCATAAATATCGGAAACCACCTCTGTTTCTTCCTCTTCATAGATTTTCATAGCAATATCTACTACAAGGTCCAAACCAATGTTTCTTTCCTCCCCATCCAGATCTGGGCGAATGGTAATTTCTTGTTGGCCTAATGTATGGTGAATATCTGGAATCATGCCTTCATGGCATCCATGACATTCTAAGTTGCCACTAAAGGGAAGCGTTGTTTCAAATGGACGAATAGGATGGTTTTCACCTTCCCCTTCATACAAAATAAAAACATGCACATCTCCCTGTATAATAATTTTTTCTTCAGCAATCCTAAATTCCATATCCCCAAGAGAAACGGTATTCCACAGTATTTGAAAAATATTAGGATAATTAGAGGGCAAACATATTTCTTCTTTAATACGGTAAATATCATTTTTAAAGATTGCTATTTGCGCTAAATTAATTGGTGCTTTACGATATTCTACCGCTTCCTCTCCATAAACTCCAATTGGTGCTTCTTCGTCATAAAGCTCCTCTACTTTAGCTGACAATGTAACAACAGACTGAATGCTAAGTTTTCTGGAATTGATAAGTCCAATACTTAAATCCTCAATCTCTCCCTCTACATTTACATTATCAGTATTTTCCACACCCTTCATATTAAGTTTTTCATCAAAGGGAATCTTTCCTTCAAGCAGAACCAAGCTACTGCCTTCCTCATTGGTATGGTACAAAATAGAAAAAATAAGTCTACCACGAACATTAACAAAATCTGTTCCTGGTTTTATCTCATCAATTACTACTGTTCCATTTTCAAAGTTGACTGTACTAACATCTGGCTTATTTTCCGGAATGTTAACATCGTCCTCCAAAGTTATCTGGTTGACCGCATTGGCACGAACACGGTCCATATGTATGTTTTTCTTCATTAATTCCACTAAAAATACCTCCATACCTATACTTATAGTATATATATGAAGGTATCGTTTTACTT
>CAZKGP010000184.1:0-5157 GCA_964552225.1 uncultured Acetatifactor sp. | reverse complement strand
GCTACATGCATGGTATGTATTTTGCATTTGTAGGTGCGGTTATCGTTTTGGTACGAAGTACTTTATTACAGAAGCAAAAGTGGTATATATTGGGAATACAGTGGTGTGCCTTCCTTTGGCATTTGGGATGCGGACTAATCTATTTCCGAAGTATTTTATTAGGATATATGTATTACTAAGGGATAGGTAAAGTATTATGTGTGTAATGGCACGCAGATGGGAATGTTTATGAATGAATATAGAAATGAAATGGCAGGAATTTACCTTCGTCATATTACGGTGGAGGATACTGACCTTATTATAAAGTGGCGTAATAGCGACGACGTTAGAATCCATTTTATTTATCAGGAATTATTCACTAAGGAAGGCCATGAAAAGTGGATGCATTCTATGATTGAGACAGGCCTAGCTGTGCAAATGATTATTTGTACAATAGAGGGGAACATACCCGTGGGTTCTGTTTATATACGTGACATTGACCGCCAGCACCAAAAAGGTGAATACGGTATTTTTATTGGAGAATCCATTGCAAGAGGAAAGGGATTCGGTACCGCGGCAGCAGAGCTTATGATAAAATACGCATTTCAAGAGCTACATTTACATCGGTTATTTTTGAGAGTACATGGAGACAATCCACAGGCAATTGGGAGCTATGAAAAGGCAGGATTTATAAAAGAAGCTTATCTGCGGGATGATGTATATATAAATGGCGAATACAAGGATATTGTATTAATGGCTATTTTAAATGAAAAAAGGAGTAATCAATGAAAACAGTCAGCTTTGTGATTCCTTGTTATCGTTCTGAGCATACGCTGCCTCATGTGATAACTGAAATCGAAGAAACTATGAAAAATCTACAGCAATACAAATATGATATTATTCTTGTGAATGATTGCTCGCCAGATAATACCTTTCAGACAATCAAAAGCTTATGTAAAAATAAAGAGTATATTAAAGGGATTGATTTTTCCAAGAATTTTGGTCAGCACGCGGCTTTAATGGCAGGACTTCGCCAAGCTGAGGGAGATTATGTTGTGTGCCTAGATGACGATGGGCAAACTCCTGCAGATGAGGTAGGCAAATTGCTTCATAAGTTAGAAGCTGGTTACGACGCGGTATATGCGCAGTATCAGCATAAACAACATTCTTTATTCCGTAATATTGGAAGTAAGGTAAATGAATTAATGACAAGACTTATGCTGGATAAACAGCCGGATTTGTATTTGTCTAGTTATTTTGCTGTAAAAAAATTTGTAATAAAGGATATGATTCGATATGAAAATTCGTATCCATATGTAATTGGTCTAGTACTTCGCGCCACCAAAAATATTACCAATGTGGTGGTGCAGCATAGAGATAGAGAAGAAGGCAATTCAGGCTATACATTCAAAAAATTAATAAGCCTGTGGTTTAATGGATTTACGGCATTTTCTGTGAAGCCATTAAGGATTGCAACAGCAATTGGAACTTTATGTGCCTGTACTGGATTCTTATATGGAATCTATACGGTAATCAAACGATTGTTTAACCCTGATGTACCTATGGGATTTAGCTCCACTATGGCGGCACTTGTTTTCTTTGGTGGGATGATAATGATAATGCTAGGTTTGATTGGAGAGTATATTGGCAGAATTTATATCAGTCTTAACAATTCGCCCCAATATGTTATTCGTGAAAAATTAAATGTGGAATCGGAAGACGAATAGTGTTTGCTGAATATAAGGACATATAAAATGGAGACTAATAAAATAATTAATTTTTATAAGAAATATCATATTTTTTTTAAGGCAGTGGTTATGGCATTACTGCCTCTTTTGTGTTGTCTCATAACTTGTGCCGCACAGGGGCAAAGTATTGGACAAGTATATTTGCCTGCATCGGAGTGGAATGATGAATTATTTTATTTTAAACAGGTAGAAGGTATTGTTGAATATGGCTATCCATATGGATATTTTGGATTTAATGAAAGTCATGCGCTACGATTGTCATTTGCAGCATGGAGCCCTGTTTTAGTGTTCCCTTGGATTATATGGGGTAAAATATTTGGCTGGAGTCTGCTGTCCCCAATCTATTGTAATTTATTTCTAATGATGCTAACTCTTGCATTATATGTATTAATAGTAAAACCCTCCAATAAGCAATTGGGTTTATTAACTATTTTATACTGTGTATTTCCGTTGTTTACAAGATATATACTTTCTGGAATGCCAGAGGTTATTTGTTTTAGCTTACTTATCATATTTTATGCTTTGTCGGTAAGCTTTCTGGAGGAGGAGAAAAACTGGAAGCTTATTATCCTATTTATAATATCCGTCCTCTTAACATTAATGAGACCCTATCTGTTACTATTTTTACTGCTTTCCATGGGATTGTGGATTCGAAGGAATAAAAAAAGAGGAATAATTGGTTCCATTATCATATTTGGATGCACTAGCGCTCTTTATGTAGCCATCAAGCATTATCTTGGTGCTGAATATTTTACTCCTTTGTTTAAAACAGAATGGATTACTACTTATTTTGACCAAGGTATTTGGGCGGGAATAAAATACGATATATGGGTATTGGTTCATATGGGTGAAGGTGTTTTGAGGAGAGTGGTGGAAGCCTTTCGTAGTGGCTTTGCATCAGGTGCCTTTTTTGCCGGCTACCTTGCAATTATGTTTATCTTATTATGGCAGACGATACAAGATTGGAAGAAGAAAAGAAAAAATGAATTTATTGTAAATGGACATTTATTCTTTAGCTTTTTTGCCATGTTTATAGCTATCTTATTAATGTATAAGTTAGAAGAAGGAAGTAAACATTTATTAACATTTATTGCAGTTGGGCTCTTTGCTATTAGTAGAATGTCAACAAGATATTTTAAGAAAGCTATGTTTTTGGGTGTGTTATTCGTGTTTTTATATACTTATAAAGCAGTGGATCCCTATGACTATCAGATTCCCTTTGCCACCCCAGAGCAAGTTGTTAAGGTGGAGAAGTGGGAGCAGGAATTTAACGCTAAGCTTGTTCTAGATAAAGAGAATGTTCCTAATTATAACAATGTTATAATCTGGGTATTGGATGATATGAGTCCGGATAAAAAAATATTTGAATGGCAAGTACTTTATAGTGTGCCAAAAGGATTTGGTATTAGTTGCTGTAAAAGTTTTTATGTCATTGAAAACTTTGAGCATTTAAAGAGTAAATATATTGCAACTACTAGTGGCGGAACGATAGATGAAATGTGTCAGGAAGCCAATTTGAAAGAAATAAACCGTTTGGAAAATGTAGTGGTGTATGAAAGATAAGAGAAATGCCTATCGCTGTTTACCATGTATTCAGCGATAGGCATTTATTATTCCGTTCTATCATTTTTATTTTTTATAATAAGTTACAATTTTTCTCACTGCTTTTATTACATCAGCAACGTCTTCATCTGACAACGCGTAATATAGGGGAAGACTCATGGATTCACTATAGTATGTCTCTGCATTGGGGCAGATACCTTTTTCGTATCCCAATGCTTCATAATAAGAGTGCCAATATACGGGAAGGTAATGTACTTGAGAATAAATGTTTTCAGCTCGTAAAGCATCAAAGAATTCTCTTCGATTACATGTCAACATTTCTCCTCTAAAACGCAGAATATACAAGTGTCTTGTGGTATCTGATTCAGGGATTTCTTGCTGAATTTGAAGTTCTGGTATGGAAGACAACGCTTCATCATATATTTTAACAATTTCTTTTCTTCTATTTGAAAAAAGGTTTAATTTATTAAGCTGACTTATTAAAAGGGCGGCCTGAATATCGGTCAAACGATAGTTATAGCCTAATGATACTTGTTCATTGTACCAAGGATCATCAGTTGGATGCACCATTTGCTTGGAATCTCTTGTAATGCCATGAGAACGAGCCAATAATAACTTCTTATATATTTCTTCACTATTAGTTGTAACAGCACCGCCTTCACCGCTTGTAACGGTTTTGACAGGGTGGAAGCTAAAAGTAGTCATATGTGCAATGCTACCTACAGACTTTCCATTATATTTAGTGCCAATAGAGTGAGCGGCATCTTCAATCAGTGTAAGATTATGTGCTTCGCAAATACGAAGAATCTCATCCAATTCAACTGCTTGGCCAGTAAAATCTACTGCCACAACGGCTTTTGTTTTAGGGGTAATGCAGTTGCGGATGGATTCAGGGTCAATATTGTATGTGTTAGGATTAATATCTGCAAAAATAGGAGTACCACCACAGTATCGCGTACAGTTAGCTGATGCAGCAAAGGTAATAGAGGAAGTAATCACTTCATCTCCTGTTTGAATATTAGCAGCCATTGCGGCAATGTGTAAGGCAGCAGTTCCATTGCTGACAGCAACACAATACTTTGCTCCTGTTATTTGGCAAATTGTTGCTTCCAATTCTTCTATTTTAGGTCCACATGTTAAGGCGTCGCTTTTTAAGGTTTCTACCACCGCTTGAATATCGGCCTCATCTATATATTGTCTTCCGTAGTTAAGGGGTGTTGTTCTAACGGGTTCGCCCCCAAAGATTGCTAGTTTTTGCATAAGTTTCTCCTTAATAACATTTTATTCATTCATACAAGTAAAGAGAATTGCTTTGCAATTCTCCAAGAAGCGTGCTTGCACACTTCTTTAGTATACCATTCTTGGTTGGGAAATAAAATACTTTGGAGAGAAAACCCCCAACGTAGTCAAATACCCTTGTTATGTATGCTCTAGAAACCTAAACAGCCTGTTAAAGAATGCTTGAATCAGATACTAGCTTTCATATATGGAAGCTATATCATGTATTCTACGTTTTATTTGTGCGCGAATGTATAATGGCTCTAGACACTCACATTTATCTCCAAAGCTTAAAAGCATATCGTAATAGTATTCATTCTCTACAAAGGGAAAATTAACAATGTAATGTTCATCACCATCTGGATAAAAGTGTTCATAAGCGCAATAATCAAGTACCCTATCCATAATGGATTTGTGAATACGAATTTTAATTTCTGTTTGCATAGTTGTTAAAGTATCAGCAAATTCTAACTGCGGTTTTTGATAATCTCGTAGTGTAAAAGTTTCCTCTTGCATTTGTAGGTTTAACATTCGAGATAATCTGAATAAACGAAAATCATTTCTTTTATGGCAATACCCATACAAATAC
>CAZKGP010000183.1:0-5201 GCA_964552225.1 uncultured Acetatifactor sp. | reverse complement strand
AAAATAAAACAACTGCAGTGAATGAAAAGGGTAATCGCCAAGAGGCAATAGAAGTTATTCGTCAATGCTTGGACAATTACATTAATACGTTCATTAAGAGCTGGTAAACAGAGAATGATTTGGGAGTTAACAACATGCATAAGTTGTTGACTCCCGTTTAAATTTATATAGTAAATGAATGTGTAATTTGATATACTAATAAAGTGAAATGAAAGAGTGAGAATGAATATCAATTACAAAGGAGAGAACGAATTTTACATTCGGAAAAATATGATATTATATGAAGCAAAAGTGAATGAACAGTATCTAATCAAAAGCCTCTATGTAGAGGAAGCCATTACTAGAAGGCTACAGGCATTGGGATTAAATGATGGTACAAAAATTAAAGTTTTAAATAGGAAAAAAAAGGGTGCTTTGATCATTCAAGTGCGTGGAACAAGACTTGCTCTTGGTAAACATATTTCCTCCAGCATTGAGGTAGAGGAGGTTACAGCAGATGAAAGAGACAAATAGGAAGCATATCAATGTAGCTTGTGTTGGAAATCCTAATTGTGGAAAGACTACACTCTTTAACGCATTAACTGGTGCTAAATTGAAAGTAGCTAACTGGCCAGGTGTTACAGTAGAGAAAATAGAAGGTGTTACGGCGTATGAGGGGACACAAATTAAACTCGTAGATACGCCAGGGATTTATTCTTTGACTAGCTATTCTATTGAAGAGACAGTTACAAGACAATGTGTAATGGATGATGATATTGATGTAATTATTAATGTGGTAGATGCGTCTTCTTTAGAGCGAAATTTATATTTAACATTGCAATTGCTTGAGTTAGGTAAGCCTGTCGTACTGGCTCTTAATATGATGGATATTGTAAAAGAGAGAGGCATGGAAATTGATATGCATCGTCTGCCTGAGATGTTAGGGAATATTCCTGTAGTACCTGTTTCGGCATCAAAACGTAGAGGTCTTGATATTCTTCTACATGCAGTAATCCATCATTATGAAGAAGGTTTGGAGGAATATATCTTAAAGTATCCACAGTTAATTGAAGATAAAATTGCCAAACTTGAAGTGATGATGGAGGCAAAATATCCCACCCATTCTTCCATAAGATGGCATGCTATCAAATTAATGGAGGATGATGAAGAAGTTAAAAAAGAACATCCATTTCGTATAACAGACATAGTAGATAAAAGTTATGAGAAAGAAATTATTCAATGCAAGTATGCATATATAGAGAAAATAGTACAGGAAACTCTATTCCATAAAAATAAGAAAGCAGCTCACACAGATAAGATTGACCAATTTCTTACTCATCCAATACTTGGAATCCCCATCTTTATGTTGATTATGGGGTTAGTATTTTTTCTCACATTTACAGTGGGAGATGCCTTAAAAGGTGTTTTTGAACTGGGGCTTGAGATGCTCACAGATTCAATCAACGTACTCCTAGTATCTATGGGTGTTATGGGATGGCTTCAATCCTTAATTGTGGATGGGATTATTGCAGGAGTAGGTGGAATCTTAACCTTTATTCCTAATATTTTCATCTTGTTTTTAGCCCTAGCACTTTTAGAAGATAGTGGTTATATGTCTCGTGTTGCATATGTAATGGATTCAATAATGGGGAAAATGGGTCTTTCCGGAAAAGCTTTTTTACCAATGATTTTAGGATTTGGCTGTAGTGTACCAGCTATTATGGCAACCAGATCTTTGGAAACGGAGGCTGACAGACGGAAGACTATGTTAATCATTCCTTTTATGTCTTGTTCCGCTAAACTCCCTATTTATACATTATTTGCAGATATGTTTTTTGGAAAAAGTGCACCTTTAGTAGCATTTTCAATGTATTTTATTGGCATGTTTATTGGAATTATTACAGCTATCGTTATTAATAAAATACAAAAAGGGGAAAAAAATGATTCTCTATTAATTGAACTTCCAGAGTACAAGCTACCTAACGGAAGAACTATTCGTATCTATGTGTGGAATAAATTAAAAGATTATATCTCAAAGGCGGGTACTACGATTTTTATTGCATCTATCATTATATGGTTTATATCCAACTTTGGTATAAGTGGTATGGTAGACAATACTGGAGATAGCTTTGGTGCAATGATAGGAAAGCTACTTGTTCCAATTTTAGCACCGGCGGGACTTGGAATGTGGCAAATAGGAGTTGCTTTATTGTCTGGATTATCAGCAAAAGAGGTGGTAGTATCTAGCTTTTCAGTATTATTTGGTGTTGCAAATGCAAATTCTATAACAGGGATGCAATCTATTGTAGATAATGTACATGCTATAAATCCTGCATTTGGTCCTTTAAATGCCTTTTGCCTGATGTTGTTTTGCCTTCTTTATGTACCATGTGTGGCTGCTGTTGCAACTGTTAAAAAGGAGAGTGGTTCTTGGTCTTTTACCTTGAAAATGGTAGCATTTCAAATATTAATTGCATGGATAATTTCTACAGTAGTGTTTCAGATAGGAAGTTTATTTTTATAAAAGTGATATTTTTTTAACAAAGACCTTGCTTTCTCTTTTGTCTTATGATTAAATATGAATGAGCGAAAGAACAAACAGGAAAGGTTAAGGTATATTCTATGAGTGATATAAGAGGAATCGACACTCCTGTCAGACAGGTTAGAAGAAAAGTATTTAAGGAAGTTGCCAATTTGGCATATAATTCAAAGAACTTAAAAGATGATATGGAAGCTTTGCCATATCAAATGGTAGATTATGATGAATCTATTTATTGGGAAAGTGTATATCGAGATCGAGCTATAATTAGAGAACGTCTGCGTTTAGCTATGGGAATGAGTTTGAGGCCAGAGAATCGTCATCGTCCTGGACATTTAACAGAGGGTATGGAAGAGTCTAATATTGATGAGAAATATTATGAACCACCTCTTATGCAGGTTATTCCATCGGCATGTAATGCTTGCCCGGAGAATCGTTATGAGATAACCAATACTTGTATGGGATGTGTGGCTCATCCTTGTCATGAGGTTTGTCCAAGGGATGCAATTTCCATGGTAAATGGTAAATCTATCATAGATCAAGATAAATGTATTAGGTGTGGGAAATGTAAAGAGGTTTGCCCTTATGATGCAATTTGTCATAAAGAACGTCCATGTAAAGCTGCTTGTGGTATTGATGCAATAAAAAGTGACGATAAGGGAAGAGCAGTAATAGATAATGACATGTGTGTTTCATGTGGTCAATGCATGGTGAGTTGTCCCTTTGGTGCAATCGCAGATAAATCACAAGTGTTTCAATTGATTCGTGCCATTCAATCTGGTCGTAAAATCATTGCACAGATAGCACCAGCTTTTGTTGGACAATTTGGTCCTAAAGTAACACCTGAAATATTTAAAACTGCCCTTAAAAATTTGGGGTTTGAAGATGTATATGAAACAGCAATCGGTGCCGATATAGGATGCTTATCGGAAGCAGAACATTATGTAAAGGAAGTGGCAAGTGGCAAACAAGCCTTCGCTTTAACTTCTTGCTGTCCTTCTTGGTCTGTTATGGCCAAACACTTATTTCCAGAAACCATTGATAAGATAAGTAATGCACTTACACCAATGGTTGCAACAGCCAGAATTATTAAACAAGAACATCCAGATGCATCTGTAGTATTTATAGGTCCTTGTGCATCCAAGAAATTAGAAGCATCACGTCGTACCATCCGCTCAGATGTGGATTTTGTTATTACCTTTGAAGAAGTAACAGGTATGTTTGAGGCAAAAGGAATTTTACTTGATGAGATTCAGGCAATGGACGAGATTCATGATGCAACAGGAGCTGGCCGTGGTTATGGCGTGGCAGGTGGAGTGGCTAGTGCAATTGAGGATTGTATCCAAAAATACTATCCAGAGACAGAAGTTCATATTGAACATGCAGAAAGTCTCGCTGAATGTAAGAAAATGCTTCTCCTTGCTAAAGCAGGTCGCAAAAACGGTTGTTTAATTGAAGGTATGGCATGTCCTGGCGGTTGTGTTGCTGGTGCAGGAACAAACATAACTGTGGCTCAAGCAACTAAGGAAGTATTAAACTTTAAAAAGGCTGCTGATAAAACATTACCAGATGCAGAGATTATTTAAAATATCATTGATATTTTCTACCAAACCATATAAAATAGGTACGTATGACCCAAAAAGGTGTACGCACCTATTTTTAATTCTATAGGAAATTATATGATATCAAGTAAATAGATGGAGGAAAGTAACATGACCAAGATTAGAACCAGATATGCACCAAGCCCAACTGGCAAAATGCATGTAGGTAACTTACGTTCTGCATTATATGAGTTTTTAATTGCAAAACACGAAGGCGGAGATTTTATGCTTCGTATTGAGGATACAGATCAAGAACGCTTTGTAGAAGGTGCTATCGATATTATTTATCGTACCTTAGAAAAGACAGGGCTTGTTCATGATGAAGGACCCGATAAAGATGGAGGTTTCGGTCCATATATTCAAAGTGAACGCATGCAAACAGGGATTTATATGAAATATGCAAAAGAATTAGTAGATAAAAATCAAGCATATTATTGTTTTTGTGATAAAGAGCGTTTGGCTTCTTTGAAGACAGAAATAGTAGAAGGAAAAGAAATTTTTATTTATGATAAACATTGCCTATCCCTATCACAAGAGGAAGTGGAGGCAAACCTTACAGAAGGCAAAGCCTTTGTAATACGACAAAATAATCCAAAAGAAGGAACTACTACTTTCCATGATGAATTATACGGAGATATTACCGTACAGAATACAGAATTAGATGATATGATTCTGATTAAATCAGATGGATATCCTACTTATAATTTTGCTAATGTAGTAGATGATCATACTATGAATATTACCCATGTAGTAAGAGGTAATGAATATTTATCTTCTTCACCTAAATACGTGAGATTATATGAAGCTTTTGGATGGGATGTTCCTGTATATGTTCATTTGCCTTTGATTACAGATGAAAATCACAAAAAATTAAGCAAAAGAAGTGGACATTCATCTTTTGAGGATTTAGTGGAGCAAGGTTTTTTGACAGAAGCAATTGTAAACTACATTGCATTTTTAGGATGGAGTCCAGAAGATAATCGTGAAATCTTTTCTTTGGATGATTTAATCAAAGAATTTGATTACCATAGAATTAGTAAATCACCAGCAGTTTTTGATATTGTTAAATTGAAATGGATGAA
>CAZKGP010000182.1:0-5205 GCA_964552225.1 uncultured Acetatifactor sp. | reverse complement strand
GCACCTGAAAGCGTTATCAAATTTGTGAGATACTGTGATACAATTTAATTATGAAAGCGAGGGCTACAATGAAAAATAAGTTAAATGTTATATCTTCAACTCAACTAGTTTCGAAAATAAATAATGACAAAATGTTTATTGAAACCATTCCAATCACAGATGAACAAGAGCATTCTGCTTTTGTAAACCTAGATGGAATTATTAAAGATTTAAATACTGAAATTAATTTCCTAATTCCTGATTTAGATAATTTAGATTATATTGTAGCGATTGCAAGTGGTTTAATTAGTGGATTGATAGACGAGCTTTTTGTTGGTAAGTTTGACTTAAAGCGTGGAGAGAAAATTGCCAGTGCCCAAGTAGATAATTTTGTTATTAAGATAGCTAAGTTAAACGGACACAAAAAAGAGGACATAGCTTCTGCAATTAAATTTTTGGAAAATAAGTTTCCGCTTCCTGCTGATGCGAATCTAAACGACTTTGGCGGTGGGAGGCAACATCATTTAAGGGACTTTGCACACCATCCCAACTTAGTAGGACTCATGTTTTCACTTGCAACACAGTTTACTGGAAAAGTATTTGGAACAGATACCAGTGGTAAGTTCATAATTTGTAATTTAAATGAAGCAGGAAAACAGTACATCGGAAATAATTATATTGATAAAATATTCTTAGGTACTGTGAAATGGTTTTTTCATCTTGTCAGTGATATGGCAGGATCAAGTTTTACAAGGAAAATAGGTAGAAGAGGAACAGGACTTCCTGGGCCAATCTTATCTTTGGCAAAAGAACTTTCTGCTTTACCATTCTTTAAAGATAAACAAATTAATGATACTAATATTACAAAATTAGTATCTAAACTTTATAATGGAACACTATTTGCTCAAAG
The DNA here is from genome assembly GCA_964552225.1 of uncultured Acetatifactor sp. Taxonomy (GTDB): domain Bacteria; phylum Bacillota; class Clostridia; order Lachnospirales; family Lachnospiraceae; genus Acetatifactor. The sequence continues at coordinate 4,316 of CAZKGP010000182.1, read as the reverse complement.
AGATTCTGACGGGAAATTAATTTTAGACTCTGTAAATAACTTTGATTTGAGAATGGAACTAGGAATTGGAGTTGAAATTACAAGACAAGCTTTACCAGTAATTGTTAATGAGGTGGTTGTAAGATCATTTTATATGATTAGAAAACTCGGAATTGAAATTAAACGAAATAATGTAACGATTCTTAGAGACTTTAAAAAAATAAAGTGGAATGACATTAAGCCTTTTGAGAGTCCAAACTTAAACCGTATGTTATTAATTAGCACAGGTGTTTTCACTTCTTTTGATGTAGGCATGGCTTTAGCTAAAGGTTATTGGGTCTCTGTAAATGTTATTGGAGTTGGAAGATTCGCCGTAGCAATTGGAAAAGATATATCATGGCGCCTTAAAATTAATGACTTAAAAAAACTTAAAGATATGTATCAAACAATTTATCGCTTTACGCTATTAAATAAGGATATTAAGGAGATTGAATTAATCGCTCAAACATTAGGTGAAGATAATTTTGTCTTAAATAAAGATCAAGTTGAAGTATTATATAGTTTGGAGCGACTTAAAGTATTAGATGATATTGATAAAACCCAAGGGAAAAATTCTAATGAAATAAAAAAACAAAAACTTGAATGGTTATCAAAATGGGAAGCATTAATTTCTAATAATTTCTCGAGTTTTGTAAATGATGCTGATGCAAAATTAACTTGGTATTCTAAAGGAGAGCTTTTAACACAAATCTTTGATTTAGATAAAAAAGGACTATGGATAAGATATGTTTTATTAGAAGCGTTAGCATTTGAACCATATTATGCTTTAACAACAGTAACAAAAAAAGGTAAAGAAATTCCAGACCCTAAATATAATTCAATCGCAAAAACATACGACTATAAACAATCAGATAAATTTTTAAGAGAATATTCTGCCTTGTTTTTAGAATTTGAATTTATAGATAATCTAAGAGATCAATATAATAGAGAAATGTTTGAACTAAAAGAAGTGCGTAAAGGTCAACGTAAAATTTTAGGGTTATCTGTTTTAAGTGCAATAGGGATAATGTTTACTGTAGGTGCTTTTGCAGGTCCCGTTGCTGTAGCTTTAGTTGGTAGCAAATTTGCAACACTCAATGGAGCTGCATTAACAAGTGCTTCTCTAGCTTATCTTGGTGGCGGTGCTCTTGCAGCAGGTGGTGCCGGTATGTCCGGAGGAACAACAATATTGGTTGGAGGTTCTTCACTTTTAGGTTTTACAGTTACTGCAAGTGCAAGTGGGGCTGCAGAGTATATTGGGACAATAAATAGAGAAGCTACTGTACAGCAATCAGCCAAACTATTAACATCAATTAAATGTATATTCGCAAAGGATTTAGAAAATGCAAATTATTTTGAAGATTTGCAAACGGTATTTGAAGAGACATTAATAAATGCGGAAAAACAGTTAATTGATATAAAGAGCTCAAAAGAAAATAATGTCAAAGATCGTATAAAAGAACAGGAAGAATCGATTCGTGTTTTAATAAAAACGAATGAAAGAATAACTCAATACTTAGAAAATGCAGTTAAAACTTTATAAACATATTGAGTTATATAGTAATGTGATTGATGGATATTGCCACAAATTCTCAAGATGAAGATATTTTAGTGGTTGCACATAGTGTTTTCTTAGATCAATTCTATTTAAAATGGGAACATAACAATAAAGTATTTAAAATTAAATGAAGTAAAAAAAGCGAGTATTTTAAAATATTCGCTTTTGATGTTTTTAATCATCATTTGAAAATAATGCGTACTTTTTATGTTATTGTGTTGTATCAATCATCAATACTGAATTGGTATTTATTTGGTCTGATATCTTATTTGTAACAATATCATCAATAAATGCCGCAAGCTCATATTGCTTGTTGGGATAAAGATGGGCATAAGTTCTCAGTGTTGTTTGAATTGTATCATGTCCCAGTCTTTCTTGAACAATAATGGGTTGTATCCCTTGATTGATGAGAAGTGAAGCATGAGAGTGTCTGAGATCATGGATTCTAATTTTATCGATCTTTGCTCTTTTAGCATAGATATCCATGTAGTACCACATTTTGTTTTTACAAGTCTTAAAGATTTGGTCATCTTCTTCTAAGTTTTCAAAGGTATTAAAATAGTCTTTGAAGAGTTTTACTAAAAAAGAAGGCAGTGTCACAATTCTTTTAGATGTTTTTGTTTTGGGTTGAGAAAAGATATATTCACCTTTTATAAAACGGGCAGTTTGATTGATATCAAGGTATCCTTTTTCTAGATTTACATCTTTATACTTTAAAGCAATCAGCTCACCAATACGAATGCCAGTATAGAATAGCGTAATGAAGCTCATTTTATAAAGTGGATTATCAACGACCTTAATGAATGTATCAAAGTCATCTTGAGTCCATACTTTGATGGGTTCATGTTTCTCTGATCCAATGGCTTCTGTTTTATGCATGGGATTTTCTTTTAAATCATAATAACGGACCGCATGATTAAAAACTGCGGTGAGTTGATTGTGAATAGATCTGGAGAAGGAAGGTTTATAATTTTTAGATAAAATAAAAGAGTGCCATTTTAAGATGTCTTGATTGCTGATTTCTTCAATGATTTTATGTCCTAAAGTTTCTTTAATATAAAGTCTATAAATTCTTTGTTTGTGTATTTTTGTGGAGGATCTTATTTTATGATTGATATCACCAAGATATCTAATATAAAAATCATCCAGTGTTTGATAAAGCTTAGAAGATGTCTGAATACTTTTTAAGAAACCTTCTTCCCAGGATTTGGCTTCTTTTTTAGTTTTAAAACCACGTTTAGCACGTCTTCTAATCTTATCTTCATGATCACGATAACGAAGTGTTACGACCCAGTTTTTGGTGTTTTTATCTTTGTAAACAGCCATAACCTAACCTCCTTTATTTTGCTTCTGGAATAAGCCTTAAACTATATCGTGTTTGATGGGCGTTTTCATCTACCAGTGAATCAATAAAATGCGCCAGTTCATATTGCTTGTTTGGGTATAGATGAGCGTATGTTTTAAGGGTCGTTTCTATCTTCTCATGACCCAGTCTGCTTTGAACAATTGAGGGCTGTATACCCTTTTCTATAAGAAATGAAGCATGAGAGTGTCGTAGGTCATGGATTCTAATAACTTTAACACCAGCGCGCTTAGAATGGCTTGTAAGCGATTTTCTGAGTATACTTCCTGTTGTTTCAAAGAGTCTGGCCTCTTTATCGGGCTTATAAAGCGTTTCAATGTATTTTTTAATATCTGTGGTTAAAAAGTTTGGAATTGTAACGATTCGTTCTGACTTAGATGTTTTGGGTTTTGTGAAGATAAACTCTCCCTTATGAAATGTGGCAGTTCTTGAGATGAAAATATGTCCCTTTTTAAGATCAATATCTTTTAATCTTAAGGCAAGAAATTCACCCAGTCTTATTCCAGTATAAAATAGGATATTGAAATAGAGTTTTTCTTCTTGGTTTTCAATACAAGCAATAAATTGATTGAATTCCTCTAGTGTCCAAAATTTCATGGCTTCTGAATCTTCTTGCCCCATTGCGACTACTTTTTTATTGGGGTTATCACTGAGTTCATAATAGCGATAAGCATGATTGAATATTGCTGAAAGGGTGTTGTTGTAGGAACGAAGGGTAGTGGGTTTGTAATTTTGTTTTGAAAGGTCGTTTTGCCATTTTAAAATATCTCGAGATGTGATTTTTTCCATCTCTTTTTTTCCAAAGGTTTTTTGAATTGAATTTTTATAAATAGATTTTATGTTTCTATAAGTGGATGCTTTGACTTTATGTTTTTTATCACGAAGATAGATTTTGAAGAATGCATCCATAGTCATGTCTAGTTTTTTTTCTGTCTGTGCTTTGATGAGAAATTCGTATTTGTAGGATTGTGCCTCTTTTTTGTTTTTGAAGCCACGTTTGTATTTTCTTTTGTTGTTGCCATTTTGATCTTGATAGCGTAGTGATACACTCCAAGTATTTCTTTTTTCATCTTTGATGATGGACATATGGATCCTCCTTGTTTTGATAATCAAATTTTTCTAAGAAATAGATCTTTGATGTTTTGCCTCTGATTGTGTAATAACCCAATTCACTGAGTTCTTGATTTAATGTTTGAATGATTCGATAAGCGTGGGATTGACTGATGTCTAGAAGTTGCATCACTTCTTTAGCGGAAATAAACATAATAACTCCTTTTTTTTGATGATATTTTATTTTGTATATAAACTGGTGTGGAGTTTTTTCAGTCAAGTCCTTAATCTTGTGTAAAATGCTATAATGCATTTTCTTATTTTATA
>CAZKGP010000181.1:0-5214 GCA_964552225.1 uncultured Acetatifactor sp. | reverse complement strand
TGGGGGAGCTATGGTGGTGGATTATTTTGTGTATAGTAAATAGGGGGGGGATAATTATCAATTAATTATTAATTATTAGTTATTGGTGGTTGGAGCCTTCCCCAGGGTTCTTGTAAAGCCAACTTTTCAAATCATTCCGATGAGCCCTTAAGCATTACAAGCATGTGCAGCAAAGGCTTTCATGCTTGTAAGGGCTGCTTAAGGTCTCATCTTCATAGAAAAAATGTCTTTACAAGAACCCTGGGGAAGTCTCCTTCAAATATCTTCTACTTAATATTACTGTATTTCTTGAAGATTAAAATCTGTCTCGATTTTCTGAATCTGATTTAGTGATACACCTGTTATTTCTGAGATTTGTATGCTTGTATAGCCTTTTTCAAACATATTAGTAATGATTAATGTTCTTTCCTCTTCACGACCTTTCTCAACTCCTTCTACTTTGCCATCTTCAATCATTTCGATTATAGCTTGACACATATCAATGCCTCCTTCCTCATTTCTAGAACGTTCTTTATAGTTCATTATATCCTTGTGATTTATCATTACACTTATGGTGTCATAGGCAAGTTCATCTATATTTTCCATTCTGTCTTTATGTTCTGTTACATATCCTTGAAGTTCCTTTTTGGATTTGCTATGTTTCATAATACCGATTAAGTCTTTCAGTCCTGTCTCAAATACATCCTCATCTAACTCGTTTAATAGTATGAGATTCAATTTATAATCCGCTATATATGGCTTATATACGTTATTTTTATGATTCCATTCTAGCATTTCATGTAAGGATTTACAACCAGTATATGTATCATTACTATGATAAAAAACCAAGGTTACTACGGGGCATAATTTATCCGTTATATCCATTTTAGATAAAAATGCGGCTGATTTTTTATGTTGTATATTATTGTTTTTGTTATTATAGTTAATCTGCCTTAATTGTTGTTTATATTCCATGGCATCATATTCCATACATCGAAGTGGCATAGCAAAATGTACCTCATCTTGGTTTTCTATTCCGATAACAAGATATTGTTTTTTCTCAAATAAATACTTCACGGTATCTCTGCTTCTAGTTTGTGTTTTGGGTAGAGGCTTTTTTGCTCCCTTAATATCATAAAGTACTGAATTGTGTTCCGTTAAAAGCTTTGGGCTCACCTCCCTTCTACCATCAAAAATAGTTCCATTCAAGAAATCGGCAAAGATTTCAGGCATAGAAAGATAATTACACATAGCATCGTTTTTTTCACCCAATACTCTTAGTACCTCCTAACATAATATTTTTAAAATAGGGACTATGTGAGCGAATGCTCTTGATTAGCCTAAAAGGCAAAGGTTGTAAAGATATAATGAGGATAGCATATAGATTTGGTGGTTGCAATATTATTTATTATAAAAATAATTTGTTCTTGACAAATATACCCTATAGGGGTATATTTTTTGTATAAGTAAATACCCCTTGGGGTATATTAAGTGGTACTGGAAAGGCAAAGGGATTAATATGAAAGATTATATACAAGATATAGATTGTGAGTGTACTCATCACAAATTAGTGCCTAGGGAAGAGAAGGATTTAAAACTCCTTAAGAATCGTTTAAATCGTATGATTGGACAATTAAACGGGATAGGTAAAATGTTGGATGATAATCGCTATTGCGGGGATGTTTTAACTCAAATTGCTGCGGTGGAAAGTGCATTGCAATCTTTTGGTTATGTGGTACTCAAAGAACATATGGAAACATGTGTTGTGGAGGAGATTCAAAAGGGAAATGTTCAGGTGGTTGATGAGACGGTGGAGTTAATTAAAAAGTTGAAGTAGGTGTTGTGAATTGAAAAGGAGTAATGATTAAATGAAGGAACGATATCATATATCTGGAATGACTTGTTCTGCATGTTCTGCGCATGTGGAAAAGAGTGTGGCCAAAATAGCAGGAACGCAGAAAGCAAGTGTTAACTTACTAACTGAGACTATGGATGTTGAATATGATGAAAAACTCATCGGTGAAGATGATATTATAGATGCTGTTGTAAAAGCTGGATATGGTGCTAGTCTGCAGTCTGGGGCAGGAAACGGAGATAATATTAGGACTGGCAACGCAGTAAAGGAGAAGGGAAGGGAACAACTTAAAAAGAAAGCCAAGGAAGAAGATAGGTCTATGAAATGGAGACTTGGCATCTCTATTGCTTTTTTGATTCCGTTGATGTATGTGGCAATGTATCATATGTTTCAGGATTGGTTTGGGATTCCAATACCCAAAGTAGTAATGAATGCATTTCATGGGAATGGTAATGCAATTAATTTTGCCTTTACTCAGTTCTTATTGGTGTTGCCTATTTTATATGTCAATCGCAAATTTTTTTCTGTTGGATTTAAAACATTATTGCGACGAAGTCCTAATATGGATAGCTTAATAGCGTTAGGTGCATCGGCGGCAGTGGGGTATGGTATTTTTGCCATGTATCGCATCAGTTATGGTTTGGGACATGGTAATATGGTGCTAGTAGAGCAATACTCACATGACCTTTATTTTGAATCAGCGGGAATGATATTAACATTAATCACTGTAGGAAAATATTTGGAAAGCCGTTCTAAGGGGAAGACGAGTGAAGCTATTACTAAGTTAATGGATCTTTCTCCGAAAACAGCCATTGTATTAAATGCAGATGGGGAAGAAGTGGAGATCCCAACAGACCAGCTACAAAAGGGAGAAGTTTTTCTGGTTAAACCGGGAAGTTTTATTCCTGTAGATGGTATTGTGTTAGAAGGGAATTCTAGTATTGATGAAGCAGTAATTACGGGAGAAAGCGTTCCAGTAGAAAAGCAGGTAGGAGATAAAGTTGTATCTGCTACTATGAATAAATCAGGGTTCTTAAAGTGTAGAGCAGAGCGAGTGGGGGAAGATACTACCCTTTCACAAATTATCCGTTTGGTTGAAGAGGCCAGTGCTAGTAAGGCTCCTATTGCCCAATTGGCAGATAAAGTATCAGGTGTTTTTGTGCCCGTAGTTATTGCAATTGCGATGACTACATTGCTTGTATGGCTAGTGGTTGGTGCTGGTGCTGAATTTGCTATTTCTGCGGCCATTGCAGTGCTAGTTATTTCTTGTCCTTGTGCACTTGGTCTGGCAACGCCAGTGGCAATTATGGTAGGAACTGGTGTTGGAGCAAGTCATGGTATTTTGATTAAATCGGGTGAGGCACTACAACAAGCCAAAGAAATTGATACAGTTGTATTGGATAAAACAGGCACCATTACAGAAGGTAAGTTAAAGGTAAAAAAGGTGCACGTGTTTGATAAATTGATAAAAAAAGAACAAATGCTGGTGTTGGCAGCAGCTTTGGAAAAACAAAGCGAGCACCCTTTAGCAGAAGCTATTGTAGGTGCGGCAGAGGAGATTTTGTCTAAAGATGTGAATTTTAAGAATGTAAGCTATCCTGTGGTACAGCAGTTTAAAGCAGTTTTTGGAAGAGGTATTCAGGGTGTTGTGTCCGCTCAGTGGATGGAGCAGAGCGGATTGGAACAAGGGGAATACTATATTGGTAATAAGGCTTATATAGAGGAGCAGAATATTGAAATTGATGAGTCGGCTCAGAAAACAATAGATGCCTTAGCAGATGATGGGCAGACACCGCTACTAGTGGCTAAACAAGGGACTTTATTAGGCGTAATCGGGGTGGCAGACCAACTGAAGGAAAGTTCCAGAGAAGCCATTGCAGACTGGCATAAAATGAATATTCGTGTAATTATGTTGACTGGGGACAATAAGCGTACTGCAGAAGCTGTACGTAAGCAATTGGGATTGGAAGAAGTAATTGCAGAAGTATTGCCTCAGGATAAGGAACAGAAGATTAGTCAATTAAAGGAACAAGGAAGAAAGGTTGCAATGATAGGTGATGGCATTAATGATGCCCCTGCCCTAGTTGCAGCAGATGTAGGACTTGCCATTGGTGCAGGAACGGATGTTGCTATTGAAAGTGCAGATATTGTTCTTATGAAAAGTGATTTAAGGGATGCGGTAACAGCTATGAAGCTGAGTCGTGCTGTGATTCGAAATATTAAACAGAATTTGTTTTGGGCATTTTTCTATAATGCTTTGGGAATTCCCTTGGCAGCAGGTGTTTTGTATACAACATTTAATTGGAAGTTGAGTCCTATGTTTGGAGCGGCAGCTATGAGTTTAAGCAGTATTTTTGTAGTAGGAAATGCGTTAAGATTACGGTTTTTTAAGACTAATAATAAGCAAAAAAATGAACCATTATTAAACGAGCAACCAATAAGTGAACAAGAAAGAATAGAGGAAAAAGAGATGACAAAGGTTATTAAAATTGAAGGAATGAGTTGTGGACATTGTACTGGAAGAGTGCAAAAAGCTTTAGAGGGAATGGAAGGCGTTGCTTCGGTAGTAATGAGCTTAGAAGAAAAAAACGCTACGGTTACTTTAAATAGTGAAGTTTCTGATGATGTTTTAAGTGCAGCAGTTACAGAGGCGGGATATGAAGTCATTAATATAGTAGATAAATAATTTCTTTTTATATATAATTAATATAATTTTTATTGTAAAGTTTGCAATAGGTGTTATATTTATTATAGAACAAGAGAAAGGATGTGTTAGTATATGAATATTCAAAAATTTACTCAGAAATCTATGCAGGCCGTAGAAGGCTGTGAAAAGCTTGCTTATGAATATAGTAATCAAGAAATTGAACAAGAACATTTACTATATAGTCTTTTGACGATAGAGGATAGTTTAATTCTAAAGTTAATTGAGAAAATGGAAATTCAAAAGGAACATTTTTTGAATCGCGGAGAGCAAGCGATTAAGAAACGCACTAAGGTACAAGGCGGTAAATTATATGTTGGGCAATATTTGAATAAGGTGCTAATTGATGCAGAGGAAGAGGCTAAGCATTTAGGGGATGAATACGTTTCTGTAGAGCATCTTTTCTTGGCAATGATTAAATATCCGAATAAAGAAGTCAAAGAAATATGGATAGAATATGGTATTACTAGAGAGCGATTTTTACAGGCCTTATCTACAGTTAGAGGGAATCAGCGGGTAACCAGTGATAATCCAGAAGCTACTTATGATACTTTGGAGAAGTATGGTCAGGAGCTTGTAGAGAAAGCAAGAGCTCAAAAACTGGACCCAGTGATTGGGCGAGATAATGAAATACGTAATATTATCCGTATTCTTTCTCGTAAGACCAAAAATAATC
>CAZKGP010000180.1:3577-5216 GCA_964552225.1 uncultured Acetatifactor sp. | reverse complement strand
CGGGAAATGTATGCCTGATATATCTCTGATCCAACCATTATGTAAAATATTAGATTTAACAGTGGCAGAATTTCTAAATGGAGAAGAGAATAGTGAACAAGAAGAAGTAATGCTACACTTAGTTTGGTTAATAGAGAAAATGAAAAAGTTCAAACTAATTGTCATCGGTTTACTGTTATGCATTATCCCACAAGTGATAGGACCTTTATCAGTTATACAAAATACCCCAGCAGGGAATTTTGTGCGGGGGCTATCAGATGGCCTTTCGGTAGGTATGATGATTATAGGTGTTTGTACATTTGCATATGGTATTGCATGTTATCCTAGGTTAAATAAAAAGTAGGCATATACGAAGCGCTAGATATCACAAGGTATCTAGTGCTTTGTTTTATTTTATAGGATAATAAATGGTATAGAATACAATTTTATGCTAAAATCAAAAAAAGGTGGGTGATTAACTTATGAAGAAAATATGGAAAAAACTAGAGCAAAAGATGGAAGATTATAAAATAAAGAAAAAATTACGCATTTTTTATATTGGTTGCGTACTCATTCCATTGATTCTTACAGATAGTGTTATCATATATACAATCATTCATTCGGATCAAAAAACAATACAGCATGAGATGGAAAACACAGCAAGTGCGATACAGTACAATCTAGCAAGTAGTGTGGAAAATGCGGCTACTAATGCTAAAAATATCTATATGAATAAATATATTAATAACTTCTTAAACCAGCAGTTTGAAAATCCACTGGATTATTTCAATAATCATAGACAACTAATGAAGGATACTCTTTTTGAAAGCAGTATTAGAATGGATAATTCCATATTGACTATGTATTCTGATAATGAGACTATTGTAAACGGAGGCGCATTTGCAAGACTTTCCACGGAAAAAGAGTCTAAGTGGTATCGCTATATGAAAGATACAGAACAAAAGATGTGTCTGTATTTTTTCTATGATGATAGTAAAAGTCCGGTGGTGGAAGCAAAAAGAAAAGCGGTTTTTCTTCGGGAAATGGATTTTTATGAAGAGAAAGAAATAGAAAAGGTTTTAAAGTTGGAATTGGATTATAGTAAATTGGTTAGAAATATGGTAAAGATGAATTATGGAGTTCCCGTTTATATCTGTAGTGAGGGGAAGATTCTATTATCCAATGCAGGATATACCAGTGTAGGAACAGAGTTTGATTCAGTAGAAAATCTGGATAAACCAGGATTTGTCAAGGAGTTAACCATATATGGAATGGATATACAAATTATGGTAATGGAGCCAGAGCAAAAGGCCTTGATGCAGATTATGCAGAACATACCAGTTATACTTCTGCTGATTACAATAAATATAGTGCTCCCACTGTTTCTAATGGGAGGGATTAATAAATCATTTACGAAAAGGCTGAAAGAACTAAGTCTTGTTTTTGAAGGGGGCGACGATGAAGAACTGATAGAGGTTCAGACTGTAAGAGGAAAAGATGAAATCGGTAGCCTTATGCGTCATTATAACCGTATGGTGGTACGAATAAAGGAACTGATTCAAACGGTGTATAAGGACAAGTTACGACAGCAGGAGATGGATTTAGCAAGGCGAAATGCGGAGCTGTTGGCACTACATAGTCAAAGTAATCCACATTTTCT
>CAZKGP010000180.1:0-3477 GCA_964552225.1 uncultured Acetatifactor sp. | reverse complement strand
GGAAGAGTTGGTATTATAAATGCATGCTTGAGATTAAAGATGGTAACAGAGGGAAATGTAAAATTTGAACTTGAAAGTGAGAAGGGTATTGGAACCATAGTAAGAATATGGATTCCCATGAGGTATGTTAACTGATTCATTTGAAATAAAGGAGAATGCTTATGTTGCGGGTTTTACTAGTAGATGATGAGCCGTTTATTGTACAAGGACTTGCTGTGTTGATAGACTGGGAAAAAGAAGGTTATGAAATTGTAGGAACGGCTGCAAACGGACAGGCAGCCTTAGAGTTTCTAGAAGAGGAGAAAGTAGATTTAATCATAGCGGACATAAAGATGCCTGTTATGTCAGGACTGGAGTTGTTAGAAAATATTAGGAAGAGGAAAATTTCAGAAGCATATTTCGTGATATTAAGTGGATATGCAGATTTTTCCTATGCACAGCGAGCTATAAAATATGAATGTACAGAGTATATTCTAAAGCCAGTAGAAAAAGAAGGCTTATTAAGGATATTGAGAAATGTAGCGGGAATGTGTAAAACCCAAAAGCAGAAAAAACAAATTAGTAAAAAAATGGAACGTGCATACCTTGAACGTAATGTTATGGCACTATTATATGGTAAATTTGATACTATTAATTTGGAATATGTTAAAAAACATATGCATCTATCTAAAGGGGTGCGTTATATTGGAATTGAATTGGAACGGTTAGGGGTTCAGGAAGAAATTCCAGATGAAGAAAAAAGACAGCTACAACGAAGTCTGTATGGCGCTTGTCTGGAATTCCTAAAGGAAGAGGGAAGCTACTGTATCTTTGATGTTTCGGGACAAGAGAAAAGCTATGACATTGGATTTATATACTGTGATGATATGGGAGAGAGCAGAGGGCTGACTTTAAAAGAATACATAGAAGAATTCCTTTCAAATGTGAAGGAGGCTATGCAGATGCCAGTAGTGATATTGGTAGGAAAAGAAGTAAATGACATTTCCAAGGTATCCAAATCTTATGGAACAGTTTGTGTGCTTCGCTCACTTGAGGCTTTTCATCAAAAGAAAGAGATATATTATTACGAAGAAGTACAAGTTAACTTTGGTAACATCGTATTATGTAAAAAGAGTTTGGACGCTCTTTTGGGAGCTATTGAACAGAACAGTAAAACGGAAATAATTCAAAGCGTGGATTTGCTTTATGAGGAAATGAAGCAAATGGGAGTAAATACAGAAGTTGTAAATCTAAATATCAATTATTTGATGTTTCAGTTAATTCATCTTGCTACACAACAAGATAGTTGTATTAATCAAGAAGAAATACTACGTTTAATCAGCGAAGGTTCCTTTGAAGAAGGAATTCGCAGAGGAAGCAAAAGGCATCTTACAAGATTTTCTTGTGAGTACGCAGCTTATTTGACCCAGCTTCGCAAAAATGTTTCTAGAGGGGTACTAGCAGAGGTGGAAAAAGAAGTTCAAGAAAACTATGCAGAAAACCTCACTCTAAAGGAATTAAGTAAAAAATATTTTGTAAATAGTGCCTATTTAGGGCAATTATTTCGGAAGCAGTATGGACAGTCCTTTAAAGATTACCTAAATATTTATCGTATTGAGCAGGCAGTGTCATTGCTTCTTCATACAGATAAGAAAATATATGAGATAGCAGAAGCAGTAGGTTACCATGACTTAGATTATTTTGTAAATAGGTTCATTTCAGTAAAAGGTTGTACCCCTGCTAAATTCCGTAAAAAAGACAGAGAATAATTATGGCAGGACAAATTATAGATATTTTTCTATAGTTTATCCTGCCTTTTTATATGTTTCATCGGGTTTTTAAAAAGTAATTATAAGGTAAGATTGTATTATAAAACAAAGGGAGGTATTACAATGAGAGGTAAAAAGATTATGGCGTTGCTACTTTTGGCAACGGTAACAATGTCAATGTTTACTGGTTGCAGTAAAGATGAAGGCAGCACAGCAGTACAAAACTCACAAGAAAGTGGGAAAAAAGATTCAAAAGATACAAAAGATTCAAAAGATGTAAAAGAAATTAAAGAATTCACTGCATTTTTTGCTGTACCAGGGTCAGAAATCAATGATGATAATGAGATTCAGCAACAGATAGCAGAAATTACTGGAGCTAAATGTAAAGAGACTTGGTTAACTGGTCAAACTGCTCAGGAAGCTGTAGGAACAATGATAGCAGGTGGCGAATATCCTGATTTCATTGACGGCGGTGATGGAATGCAACAGTTATATGATGCAGATGCTTTGGTAGCTTTGGATGATTACATTGATAAATATCCAAACATCAAAGAATTCCTTACAGAAGAGGAATGGGATAAGCTTCGTCAAGACGATGGCCATATCTATTGGATTCAGCAGTTTGGAAATATCTACGGAGAAGAAAGGGCAACCACTCACAACGATGAAGCTTTTTGGATTCAAACAAGGGTATTGAAATGGGATAATTATCCTGATATTAAGACGATGGATCAGTATTTTGATTTAATTGAAAGATATAATGCTGAAAATCCTACTATGGAAGATGGTACAACAAACATTCCTTATACGATTCTTTGCGAGGACTGGCGTTATTTCTGTCTTGAAAATGCACCTGAGTTTTTAGATGGTTATCCAAATGATGGTTCTGTAATTGTAGATCCTATTGAATTGAAAATTATTGATTACAATACAACACCTACAGCAAAACGTTATTTTGCTAAATTAAATGAAGAATATCAAAAAGGTATCGTTGATCCTGAGTCCTTTACACAATCTTATGATGAATATATTGCAAAATTATCTACTGGACGTGTTCTTGGTATGATTGATCAGTGGTGGAACTTTGCATATAATGTAAATGATTCTTTGAAACAACAAGGACTGGATGAAAAAGGATGTAATTATGTACCCCTTCCAATTACCATTGAAGAAGGAATGAAAAATCAGTGGCATAATTCAGGCGGAACTCTTAATATTGCAAGTGGTATTGGAGTTACCACAAGTTGTAAAGATGTAGAAGGTGCATTACAATTTATTAACGATTTACTAGGTCAGGAAGTTCATGACCTTCGTTCTTGGGGTGAACTAGATGTTGATTATAGTATTGATGATGATGGTATGTTTTACCGTACAGAAGATATGAGATTACAAGCATCTGACACAGCTTATAAGGCAAGTCACTTATGTACATATTCATATTTTCCACAATATTCTGGAACTAGCAGAGATAATAAAAATGCAATGAAACCTGAAGGTCAAGAGAAAGAATTTTTTGATGGCTTAAGTAAAGACGTACAAGATACTTTTAAAGCTTATGGAGTAGAAACATATGTAGGTATGCTGGGAACAAGTGAGGCACCAGGACCTTGGTATCCAATGTATTCACATTCTAACAATATGACTACTAGTACAGAAGGTGGTGTAGCTTGGACTAAGATGGGAGAAGTAAAACATCAACAACTTCCAGCAGTAGTTATGGCAGCAGATT
>CAZKGP010000179.1:0-5241 GCA_964552225.1 uncultured Acetatifactor sp. | reverse complement strand
TATTTAAAAAGTTAGCAAGGTCAACTACATGAGGCTCTTTAGCCGCATTTTCTATAGTTGTTAAACCTTCTGCCATTGTTGCTGCCATCATAACATTAATAGTTGCACCAACGGAAACAACATCCATATAAATATGATTGCCAATTAGCTTTTCAGCTTTTGTCTTAATTAATCCATGCTCAATACAAACTTCAGCGCCTAAAGCTCTAAATCCTTTAATGTGTTGATCAATGGCACGACTGCCAATATCGCAACCTCCTGGTAATGCTACTTCAGCACTTTTATATTTCCCCAATAAAGCACCTATAAGGTAATAAGATGCTCGAATTCTTTTAATATTATCATTATCTACTATTAAACCATTAATCTGAGATGCATTCACCATTACTTTGTGACGCTCAATTCTCTTACAAACTACACCAATATTCTGCATTGCCGCAAGCAATACATTGGTATCCCTAACGTCGGGCATATTCTCTATATATACAGTCTCATCCGTCATAATAGACGCAGCAAGAATAGGAAGTGCCGCATTTTTAGCCCCTCCTATTTCCACCTCACCTACTAATGGATTACCGCCTTTAATCGCGTATTGTTCCATTGAACTTTTACCTCATTTATCTAAATAGGAGAAATATAACGTCTCTCCAACAACCACTTCACTTTATGAACATTATATTAACGCTCATTATACCATAATTTACACTTTTGTAAACAGAATGAATGTTCGACGTATTTAATTCAGATATTTCAACGGATTCACTTGAGAACCATTAATTAAAATCTCAAAATGCAGATGTGGTCCTGAACTAATACCTGTATTTCCACTTAGCGCAATTTTTTCTCCTTGCTTCACTGTTTGTCCGGTCTTTACCAAAATCTTGCTCAAATGACCATATCTTGTTTGTCGTCCATCTGCATGGTTAATATAAATTACATAGCCGTAGCCGCTACCCCAACCAGCTTTACTTACTGTACCACCACAAGATGCCACAACCTTAGTTCCTGTAGGTGTTGCCCAGTCTTGACCTTTATGAAAAGTACTTGCCCCTTTTCTTGGCGCCTTTCTTTTGCCATAACCAGAGGAAGCTCGACCACCAGCAATTGGTTTAATATAGGTCGGTGGTATTTTGGTACCACGCTCCACAATTTTAGCAACTGCTTCCATAACTACTTCTTCTTTTATGATTTCTCTATTTTCTACGCTATCATTTAAATAGTAGTTTTTAGCAACAATCTTACGAAAACCGGCTGAAGGTTGCTGAAGTACCTCTGTTTTGGTAGTATACCAATTGTCATTATCTACATAAATTACTTCTGCATCATAAATTTCTTCTATATATTCCACTTCCTGACGTTCAATAGAAAGCTCAGGTTCTGGTACCGTTATAATCAACTCATCATCCACACGAATGGTAGAATTTTCATCATCCAAAGTGGGATTCATAGCGATAATCTTATCCATTGGAATATTTACTTTAATGGCAATTTCCGATAAGGTATCTCCTGAAACAATTTTATATAATGTATTTACTTCTTGTTCCTTTGTCACATCGTCTATTGCCTGCTGAATAGGCGTTAACTGTCCTGTAGGCAAATAGGCTTCTACTATTTCAACTTCTTCAGTAAAATTGATACTAGTAAGTCCCAAATCGTAGTCTTCAAAACCTTTTTCCACTTCTGGTTCCACTGATTCTGTTGCTACTCTAAATTGTTCTTCTGTTCCTGCATCTATAAAAACAGTTGATTCTTCTTGTTTCTCTTGTTGTATTTTGTCTTGTCTATTAATTACCTCTGCAGTCAAAACATTAAATTCGCGTTTATTATCACGTAGCAATTCCACACCAAATTTATGCTCTGTATCATACTTGTCCAAATTAGCTTGTAAGAGAGTCTCTACTTCTTCTGTACTTGATAAATTAACCATGTACTCATTTACTTTTACAGTATAAGAGCGTTGCATGGTTTCCTTTATTCCACTTTTAAGTGCTTTTTCAATATTTGTGCGCAAAGTATCTTCACTATCTACAAAACCCCAAAACACCTCTTCACCAGTATAAGTAATGTCGGCATCCATAAAAACAAGCTCTTTTTGCTTCATAGCAATGTCTCTTCTAGCTTCTATTAATATATTTGCGGCAACTTGAGGATCACTTACCGTTCCCACGTCCATACCATTTACTTGAATGTAAAAATAATTATCTCCAGTTTTTTCAAATGTAGTCACACCTTTTACGCATAGTAAACTTAAAAAAATAACGGAAAGGGTAGCTTTAATATATGTAAATTTTGCTCTTTTATAATGTATAGTTAATTTTTTCATCTGTTTCCATTTCTAATAATATACTCAATTGTAATATTTTCGTAATAATTAATACTCTTCATTCTATCAGCATTTATTTTAGTTGTAAAGAGATTGTTAGGTGATATATAGTAGTATTAAGAAATAGAAGGGTGGTGTTCTCCATGTCAGATAGAATTATCTTTCATATTGATGTTAATTCTGCTTTTTTGAGCTGGACTGCGCTTGATCGTTTGGCTCATGGTGAAAAAACAGATTTACGTCTCATCCCTTGTATTATTGGGGGTGACCAAAGTAAACGTCATGGGGTGGTTTTGGCCAAGTCTATTCCAGCCAAAAACTATGGCATCGTAACTGGAGAGCCAGTAGTCGATGCAGTAAGGAAATGTCCCAATTTATTGCTAGTACCGCCGAACCATTCTTTATATGAAGAGATGAGCGAAAAATTAATGAATTATTTATATCAAGTTTGTCCTGAACTTGAACAAGTAAGTATTGATGAGTGTTATATGGATTATTCCCCCATTTCCAAAAATTATACGTCACCTTTAGAATGTGCTATATTTATTAAAGATACAGTGTATGAAAAGTTTGGCTTTACCGTTAATATTGGCATTTCAAATCGTAAAGTTCTTGCTAAAATGGCTTCAGACTTTCAAAAACCAAATCGTATTCACACCTTATATTCTTGGGAAATCCAAGAAAAAATATGGAATATGCCCGTTTCATCTCTTTTTATGTGTGGTCGCTCTAGTGTGGAAATCCTAAGAAATCTTGAGATTCTTACCATAGGGGATTTAGCAAAAGCCAATCCCAAGATTATACAGGCTCACTTAAAAAGTAGCGGTCTTATCCTTTGGCAATATGCAAATGGGGAAGATAACAGCAAAGTGGTTTCTGAGCCTGTTAAAGCAAAGGGAATTGGTAATTCCACAACCTTAACAGAAGATGCTCAAACCAAAGAAGATGTCTATCCAGTATTATTAAGCTTGTGTGAGTCTGTTGGAAAGCGGCTACGCACTTCTAAAGAGCGAGCCACAGTAATATGTACAGAAATTAAATATGCTACGTTTGAATCTGTCTCTCACCAAACTACATTAATGAGTCCCACAGCCTCCACTGATATGATTTATCAAACTGCTTGTGATTTATTTGATGAGCTTTGGGATGGCACTCCTATTCGGTTATTAGGAGTACGAACCACAAAATTAGTACCAGATAGTGAGCCAGTACAATTAAGCTTATTTGACTTAGAAATAAACCACCCTCAGAAAATACTTAAACCAGAACGGCAGCAAAATTTAGACACTGCCATAGACTCTATTCGTCAGAAATATGGTCAAAGTGCTGTCACCAGAGGAAGCTTGCTTCCACCCCACAAAGAAAAGAGGGATAAATAGTTTTGACTACTATTTATCCCTCTTATTATTTTTTCTTACACTATATCCAAAAGTTCCAAGCTGTTCCCCACATGTAAAATATGCTCCATGAGAATATACTACTGGTTCTGCCCACTCCAAATGAAACTTATTGTTCTCATCCATGTACTTCTCGTCTGCATGAACTGCCAGAACATCAGCTATAAACATATCATGACTTCCCAGAAGCTTAATCTCACGAACTCTACACTCTATATTAACAGGACTTTCACCTATTAATGGGGCTTTCACCTCTGTTCCAGACACTGCCGTTAAGTTCATTTCTTGAAATTTATTGATATCTCTTCCACTTTTCACTCCACAGTAATCAGTTGCAAAAACCAAATCCTTAGTGGTGAGATTTAAAACAAATTCTCCTGTTTCTTTTAGGATTTTATAAGAATACCTCTCTGGTCTGACGGAAATGGATACCATAGGAGGATTGGTACAAATAGTTCCAGCCCATGCCACTGTTATAATATTTGTTTTACCGTCTTGATCAGCCATGCTAACCATAACTACTGGCAATGGGTAAAGCATATTGCCAGGTTTCCAAAGTTGTTTCCCCATTTAAAGACTCCTTATTATATAATGTTCAAATAAACTAATACCTGAAAAATAACACTTCCTAATGTAACTACTAGTGCCCCAATAGATACCCCAAGAATGGCTTTTATTTTCCCAGCAGAAAAATGAATTGTTTCTTCAACTGCCTCTGATTGTTTCTTAGATTCCTCTAGCACAACAGCCTGTACATTACGATAAACTTTTACATTCTCTTTGTGTACAAATTCTTCTGTTTCAGCCAATCTAGTATTTATATTATTCTGTAACTCTTCTATTGCCTGTCCATCTTGTTGGAATTCCTGAATTTTCCCTCTACTTTCTTCCATCAATTGATTCATCTGTGGAATCCAGTTTTCATTTACCATTAGGCCTAACTCTGGAATCAATTCAGACATTTTAGTCATACGTTGAGAGACTGTCTGCATTTCTTTATTTAGAGCTTCCATTTGTGCCAAGCATTCATTATATTTTTCCATCTGATTCTTCAACTTTCTTATTTCATCTGCATCTGCTGCTGCATTCGCTTTAATCATATCTTGCGCAGTTAACTTCTGAGCAAGTTTATCCACAAATATATCCATTAATTTTCCTCCCAACATACGTACCACCATTTTTATCTGATATGCAGTAACCTCTATATTTTATTGTATTCTAGCATTTTTCTAGGTGCATTACAACAAAAATGCGATTGTTTTATAATACTTCTTAATAATTAGGCAAAAGTAACTTCTAATAATTATGTATTGATTTTTGTGCACAATGTATGGATTTAGTTTTATTAACACTTTACTTTTGTAACATTCATCAATAATTTACATCTCGTTCATTATTTATTCATATTTGTTTGTTATACTAATTTTGTAGTCAAGAAACGCAAAACTACAAACAAAAAGCACATTAGATAAATTTTTTCATAATAGCCCAGGTGTCGAAAGATGTCTGGGCACTCCTCAT
>CAZKGP010000178.1:0-5244 GCA_964552225.1 uncultured Acetatifactor sp. | reverse complement strand
CTCAAACATCAATTATTGAATTAAAGGGTGTGGGTGAAAAAACACAAAAATTATTCCAAAAACTTAATATTTATAACGTTGGTGATTTAATCAACCATTATCCTAGAGATTATGAAACATTTGAAGAACCACTACTGATTGGTAATGCAAAATCAGGAGAAGTATGCGCTATTAGAGCAATGGTTAAGGGGATACCTAACCTTAAGAAAATTCGCAATTTAACCATTCTCAATGTAGTTATTCAAGACAATTCGGGCGAAATGAACTTAACTTTTTTTAACATGCCTTATTTGAAAAGCGTATTAAAAAATGGTGGTTTTTATATTTTTAGAGGCGTTATTCAAACAAAAGGTGTTTCTAAAATTATGGAACAACCTAAGATTTTTGCCCAGGAAGATTATCAAAAACTGTTAAGTAGGATTCAACCATGCTATTCCTTAACCAAAGGATTAAGCAATCAAATGGTGCAAAAAGTAGTAAAGCAAGCATTATCTTTTTTAATCATGGAAGAGTACTATCCTTTAGATATTCTTGAAAAACATCATTTAGTGTCATATCAGGAAGCCATTGAGAACATGCATTTTCCAACTAATTACAAACAATTAGTAGATGCAAGAAGGCGTTTGGCATTCGATGAGTTTTTTGAATTTATACTACTACTTAGATGCAATAAGGAATTAACACAAAAAATTGCAAATGAATATCAAATGTTTGAAACAGCCGACACGATAGAGTTTTTAAATCAAATACCATTTCCACTTACAAAAGCTCAAAAAAAAGTTTGGGCAGAAATTAGAAATGATTTGAACAGTCCCTATTGTATGAATCGACTTGTGCAGGGGGATGTGGGCTCTGGTAAAACAATCGTTGCAGTACTATCCTTGCTACTTACTGTATCCAGTGGATATCAAGGTGCAATGATGGCTCCAACTGAAGTATTGGCAACCCAACATTTTGAAACAATAACGGAATACATAGAACAATATGAACTACCATTTAGACCAGTATTATTAGTTGGCTCTATGACTGCAAAAGAAAAAAGGGAAGCGTATGCATCTATAAAAGATGGGGATGCTAACTTAATAATTGGTACACATGCAGTTATTCAAAAAAAGGTTACATTTAAAAACCTTGCACTTGTAGTAACAGATGAACAGCATAGATTTGGTGTAAAGCAACGAGAAACCTTTGCACAAAAAGGACATAATCCTCATGTGTTAGTAATGAGTGCAACTCCCATACCAAGAACACTGGCTATTATTTTATACGGGGACTTACAAATATCTGTAATTGATGAATTGCCAGCAAATCGTTTGCCTATTAAAAATTGTGTGGTAAATACATCTTTTCGTCCAAAAGCATATGACTTTATTGCAAAAGAAGTGGCAGAGGGAAGGCAAGCATACGTTATCTGTCCTATGGTAGATGAAGGTGAGATGGAAGGGCTAGAAAACGTGATGGAATACACTAAAAAACTACAAGCCGCTTTGCCTCCATCGGTTAATATATCTTATTTGCATGGTAAAATGCGTCCTGCTGATAAGAAAAGGATTATGGAAGAATTTTCTCAATGTAAGATAGATGTGTTAGTTTCTACCACTGTAATTGAAGTAGGAATTAATGTGCCAAATTCAACGGTAATGATGGTGGAAAATGCAGAGCGGTTTGGATTAGCACAGCTTCATCAGCTAAGAGGACGAGTGGGACGTGGTAGTCATCAAAGCTATTGTATTTTTATCAATACTAAGGATAGACCAGAAACAAAAGAAAGGTTGGAGATTTTAAATAAATCTAATGATGGATTTTTTATAGCGTCAGAGGATATGAAATTAAGAGGACCGGGAGATTTGTTTGGTATTCGCCAAAGTGGTGAGTTTGCGTTTAGAATTGGTGATATTTACACAGATGCCTCCATTTTACAATGTGCATCAGATGCTGTAGATGAATTATTAAATGCAGATGGTGAATTGGAAAGACCGGAAAATCAAGGACTTAAGAAATATATTTATTTGGAATCTACCAACAGTGTTGACTTTCGAACGATATAACAGTAAAATAAATGATAATTGTAAATAATGATATAGTGTTGAATAAAAATGCGTATTCAATGATTTATATATTGCGTGACGCAACGCGCAGATGGAATAAACATGCCGAAAATAGCAGTAGTTTCCGATAGTAATAGTGGTATTACTCAACAACAAGCCAAAGAATTAGGTGTATTTATTTTACCTATGCCTTTTACTATTAATGAGGAAACATATTTTGAAGATATTAACTTATCAAATGCACAATTCTATGATTTGTTATCAGATGGTGCTAATATTTCTACTAGTCAGCCTTCCCCCCAAGATGTAATGAATTTATGGGAAGAACTGCTTCAAACATATGATGAAATCATTCATATTCCTATGAGCAGCGGATTAAGTGGTTCTTGCCAAAGTGCAATGATGTTGGCAGAGGATTATGATAATAAGATTCATGTTGTTAATAACCAACGTATTTCCGTTACACAACGACAATCGGTAATGGATGCATTAGAGTTATCAAAACTTGATAAATCTGGAAAAGAAATAAAAGACATTTTAGAGAATGATCGATTTAATAGTAGTATTTATATAATGTTGGATACATTATACTATCTTAAAAAGGGTGGTCGTATTACAGCAACAGCGGCTGCGCTGGGAACATTGTTAAAGATTAAGCCTGTGCTTCAGATTCAGGGTGAGAAATTAGATGCATTTGCAAAGGCAAGAACAACGAATCAAGGCAAATCAATTATGATGACAGCTATTAAAAACGATATTATAAATCGTTTTGGTGGTATGACTGAAGATAAACACATTTGGTTGCAAATAGCACATACCAATAATGAAGCTGCTGCACTAGCATTAAAAGAGGAATTGTTGGAAATATTCCCAGGATATGATATTTATATAGACCATTTATCTCTTAGTGTTTCATGTCATATTGGACCAGGTTCTTTAGCAATTGCTTGTTGTCAAAAAATGAAGTATGATGAAGTTTAAGCGAAGTGTTTTTTCATAATCCGCCACTAAATGGCGGATTATTTTTGACTTACACACCATATGTGGTGTATAATTAAAGATAATGTGTACAAGAAAGGTATATTATAAATGGCAAACATAAACACTTATGATGCCTCTAGTATAACAGTTCTAGAGGGGCTTGAGGCGGTTAGAAAACGTCCAGGTATGTATATTGGAAGCGTTTCAACCAAGGGCTTGAATCATTTGATTTACGAAATTGTAGATAACTCGGTGGATGAACATCTTGTGGGATTTTGTAGCGAAATTACGGTTACATTAGAAGCAAACGGTTCCGCGACTATTAGCGATAATGGACGAGGTATTCCTGTAGAGATGCATGAAAAAGGTATCAGCGCAGAACGCCTTGTTTTTACAACTTTACATGCAGGTGGTAAATTTGATCAATCAGCTTATAAAACAAGTGGTGGTTTACATGGAGTTGGATCTTCTGTAGTAAATGCTCTTTCTAATGAGTTGACCGTTAGAGTCAAGAAGAATGGACAAATTGTAGAAGACAAATATCAACGAGGAATTCCTGTGGTTGATTTAATAGACGGCTTGCTTCCAGTGGTTGGTAAAACAAAAGAAACAGGAACTACTATTAATTTTATTCCAGATGATACTATTTTTGATAAAACGCGTTTTAGAGAAGAGGATATTAAAAGTAGGCTGCATGAAACCGCTTATTTGAATCCAGAGCTTACTGTTATTTTTGAGGACAAGCGCAAGGATGAACCGGAAAGAATCATATATCATGAACCAGAAGGTATTATTGGATTTGTAAAGGACATGAATAAGAATAAAGAAGCTATTCATGATGTGATTTATTTTTCAGGTGAATGCGAATCTATTACCGTTGAAGTTGCAGTTCAATATGTAAATGAATTTCATGAGGATGTATTAGGTTTTTGTAATAATATCTATAATTCAGAAGGTGGAACTCACCTAACTGGATTTAAAACCATGTTTACAAATGTAATGAATACATATGCAAGAGAGCTCAATATATTAAAAGAGAAAGATGCTAATTTTACTGGTGCCGATATTCGTAACGGAATGACAGCAGTGGTATCTATTAAGCATCCAGACCCTCGTTTTGAAGGACAGACTAAGACGAAATTAGATAATCAGGATGCTGCAAAGGTAGTAAGTAAGGTTACTGGTGAAGAAATAGTTCGTTTCTTTGATCGTAATATAGAAATTCTTAAAAATGTAATTGGTTGTGCTGAGAAGGCGGCAAAAATCCGTAGAAGTGAAGAAAAAGCCAAGACCAATATGCTAACAAAGCAAAGATTCTCATTTGATACCAATGGTAAACTTGCTAATTGTGAATCTAAAGATACCTCAAAATGTGAGATATTTATCGTGGAAGGAGATTCTGCGGGTGGTAGTGCAAAATCTGCAAGAAACCGTAATTATCAAGCTATTTTACCCATTCGAGGTAAAATATTAAATGTAGAAAAAGCAAGCATGGACAAGGTGCTTGCCAATGCAGAAATTAAAACAATGATTAATGCGTTTGGCTGTGGATTTTCAGAAGGCTATGGTAATGATTTTGATATTTCCAAGCTTAGATACGATAAAATTATTATTATGGCCGATGCCGATGTGGATGGTTCACATATTTCCACTTTGTTATTAACCTTTTTCTATCGTTTTATGCCTGAACTGATTTTTGAAAGGCATATTTATATCGCAATGCCACCTCTATATAAAGCAATGCCATCTAGAGGAAACGAACAGTATTTATATGATGATAAGGCATTGGAAAAGTATCGTAAATCCCATAAAGGCCCATTTACGCTACAGCGTTACAAAGGTTTAGGTGAGATGGATGCACAACAACTTTGGGAAACTACATTGGATCCAGATACAAGACTACTTAAACTAGTAGAGATTGAAGACGCCCGAATGGCATCTGAAGTCACAGAAATGTTAATGGGAACAGATGTTGCGCCACGTAAAGCTTTTATTTATAACCATGCAACAGATGCGGAATTAGATATTTAGTAACTTAAGAAAGAGGAAAGTCATGAACGATAGAATTATAAAAACAGAATATTCGGATGTGATGCAAAAATCTTATATAGATTATGCAATGAGCGTTATTGTAGCTCGTGCACTTCCGGATGCAAGAGATGGACTAAAACCAGTACAAAGACGAACCCTTTATGATATGTATGAATTAGGCATT
>CAZKGP010000177.1:0-5257 GCA_964552225.1 uncultured Acetatifactor sp. | reverse complement strand
TGGCAATTTGACCTAATGTTGCAACGTTTCCGTTTATGGTTACTTTCCCATCTTTTATTAATTCATCCGCTTTCCGCCTTGAGCAGAAACCAGTGGAACTAATGAATTTGTTTAGTCTCATTGTAGTCTCCTTTGAGTTAAGGTATATTAATCACCAATCTTATAAAACTTGTGATATCTTCCTTCCACATCCACAGTATGATTATAAGTCAACATTCTATACTCCCACACCCATTGGCTAAATTCTGTACTTCCATTGGGATATAGATGACCTTCTTTGTCCTTAATCCCTAAACTTGTTATAACTGGAAATTCTGCAAATTGGGTTAAAGTATATTGTTGATAAGGACTCATTTCTAAGCCTGCATTTTCTAATAATAGTGCTGCCAAATAATTAAGGCTTACATCTCCTATTTCTTTTGTATCTGTAGGATAATTATGCCAAATCATGAAGGGCGTTTTATATTGGTTCATTTGCTCTTCAAAACTCCATTCGTTCATAGACTTACCGGTAATATGTTCATAAAACTCTGATTCTAGTGTGGGTTGATGGTCTCCAAATATGAGCACTATAACCGGTTCATTATACTCAGTAAAAAAAGCTAACAAATCCTCTAGTGCCTCATCACTATACTTTACTAAACTTAGAAATTGTTCTGCCTGTGGATATTTTCCTGCTGCTTCACCAGCTAAATGCACTCTGGTTTCAAAATCACTTCCTGTATAAGTATAGCCACCGTGATTTTGCATTGTTATATTAAAAATAAATTGTGGTTGCTCTTTATCTTTAGTATTAAATATATTTTTCAAATAACTGTAATCACTAATATCACTGACGTATAGCCGTAACGTTTCTAAATCCTCCTGCAAGTCCTCCATAAAAACAATATTATCAAACCCCATGCTTCGATATACCTGCATCCGGTTCCAGCCACTGGATAAATAAGGATGAAATACTGTTGTCTCATATCCCTGTTCCTTTAGAGCAGATACCATACTTGGATAATTAGGATTGTTGCTAAAATAATTGCTATACGGTATGCCATTGATGCCTGCAAACATACCTGTAGAATCCGATGAAAGAAATTCATATTCTGAATTAGCCGTTGTTCCACCTAATACTGAAACGTTCGCCCATCCACGTATCGCATTCTCATTTATTGAATCCCAAAAAGGAAGCACAGGTACATCTGTTGCCAAATCACCTAACACTCGCAAATCTGAAAAAGCTTCATTCATAATAACTACAATATTAGGTGAATCGGCTTGTTGAGTAATCCCATCCATATTAGTTATCAAATTATTTTCATATGAAGAAATAATTTCCTCTACTACCTGTACAGAATAATCTTCTGGAAGTGTTAAAGCATTCCCTAATATATCAGCTACTAATCCCGCTAGATAAGTATCCTTACTAAATTGCCCTGTTTTCTTATAAATCTCATCAAAATGTAAGATAGGAAGTGCAATACAGCAAGCACTTACTACAATTGTCACCATTATATTCAGAGCTGTTAAACGTTTTTTTTCTTCTTTACCTTGATTTAATGCAACTCTTACCACAAAATACCATAATATTAAGTCTACCACCGCAAAAATCATAATAGCATCAATTGAATAATCATAATGAATGGCTACATTTCTCGCAGTCCTAGCTGCCTTTAAATCAGATACCTGAAATGCCGCCCCCCGGAAGCGCATAAGTTGTGATTCAGTATGCCTACTACGCCAATAATGGCATTACCAATAACTATAGCAGTGATATATCTTCCCACAATAAGGAATGTCACCCAATATATTGTAAATCCCAAAAAAATATTGACAATTTGAATAATATTAATTTGAGTAATGGTTAAATAAAAAGACCCACAAGTTAATAGACCTAATATAATTACGCCATGGAAAGAGCTCCAAACTAGTAGGTATACGTTTTTAAAGTTATTTAATAAAGGTGAAGACTTTCGTTTTTGTGAGATATAGATGATAAATAAACCTATTATAGAAATTAACAAATAGGTTATGACCGTCTGGTAGACGGTCATAAGGTATAATTTCCTTAGAAAAAAGAGAATTATGGTTTGAAAAAGAGCGTAGAAGAGTAATATATTAGATTTTATAAGTTTTCGGGTATCCATATTATTTTTCCTTTTAATACTTTACTTGATTGTTGTTTAAATTAAATAATAAATTAAGATTAACTTATTATAGCAATTTAATCAAGCATAAAAGGCTCTATGTGTTTCTAATTAGACACTTATCTTTAAGCATCTGTACAATACTGCTGCATAATAGGTAGAAATTGGCCGATAATCGCTATCGTCGGTATGCGTTGCAATGAGAACAGTGTCCTCCCTTACTGAATTCCCTACTTCAACAACTAGCAAGGTATGCCCAAACGTAGTACCGTTAAAAGAAAGTTGAATGATATCACCGTTTTCTACCTCATCCAAAGGAACTAGGACTCCCTTAGGACCAGTTCCCTTATTTGTAGTAAGGAAATTATATAAAAATTGTACACCACTCCACGCCGCGGAACGGCTATTCACAGAATTGTAATACCACCCTAAGTCCTTTTTATAATTCATAGGTGCGCCACCGGCATGCATACATTGTGAAATAAAGTTGCTGCAATCTCCACCAATCTTTGAAAAATCATAATATGCAGGGTTTCGTCCAAATGCCCATTTATGAGCATAAGCTACTGCCTTTTCTCTATTATATGGCATGTAACCTTCTCCTTTATAAGCAATAACTCCTTATTATAGAATATTCCCATCAATGGATATTGTGATTACTTGTTGAGGAATCATTTTCCTCTATAATCTGAGTAAGTTTTTCACTATAGTCTTCTTGGTCTAGTCCATCGCAATAATCAACTCTTAAAAGAGTTGCCTTTCCATTTACGATACCAATCGTACCTTCATGACATACTTCTGCACAAAGACCACCATTCATTTTACTTCATTTATTTTTATAATTTTCGTATTTCCATTGTAGTCTACTATACTAATTTTATAAAGTATGTTGGATTTACAATAAATAAAAAAGGAAGCAAGAAAACACTTATGTGCTCTTGCTCCTTATGGTTTAATACTTATTACTCTATTCATTATTCAATCCTTTTTATTGCATTATGTGTAATATTCTACAATTTCTTCTAGTGGTTTTCTTGGTCTTGCTCCTGGTTTCTCATTGGGATATCCAAGGGCAATTGCTCCAACTAATTGCTCTTTAGTATCTAAGTAAGCAATTAATTCTGGATAGGCAAAAAAGGTATTTGCAATCCATAAGCTACCAATTCCTAAATCCTCAGCTTGTAATAGCATGTTTTGAATAGCACCTCCTATAGATAGACAATCCACAATTTCCGTCACTCTTGTATCTACCGAAATAGGCTCCATTGGTGAAATTCCATAAGTATTCAAAACTATTACAATAATAGGTGCTTCCTTCATAATCCTTAACGTGTTACGTGCATCTGGCAAATCATTCTGTGATTTCGGAAGCAAAGCCAACGCATTTGTTTCTCTTTCAATACCAGCTTCCATTTGAGCTAGCATTCCGTCTTTTAATGCACCGCCGTACACAAAAAACTTCCATGGTTGCTTATTTTTTCCCGAAGGTGCAACTCTTGCTGCATTAAAAATCTGTTCTAAAATCTTAATTGGAATTTCTTGTTCTTTGTACTTCCTTATACTTCTTCTGTTATAAATTGACTCTACACTCATATACTCTTCCTCCTTTTCTTTTTGTCCCATTGTTACTTTAATTATTTATGTGTTCTTCTATATTTATTATACCACTTAATTTAAAATTAGACCGTTATTAATTAATGTATAATAACACTTACATCTATTTTCCATATTTTACTTGTGAAATGATCTTGATTTTGTATTATTATATATTTGTAACAAGTTTGTAATATTTTTGCAACATTTTATAATGAGTGTTAATTCTTTAAAATTACATACTCACCAGAAAGGAACATATCTTATGAAAAAAATAACTTTACTTACTGCGGCGGCAATGTCCGTACTTACCATTGGTGGTTCTACTATGACTGCAAATGCAGGTCTATATTACAATATTGGAACCACTAGCAACAATTGTATCAATGGAATTATTATTCAAGGTAATGATACTAGTAATTTGCAATCTGTTTACGAACAGCTTCAAAATTGCTATCCAGGAATTCAATTTCCAAATCTACCTTCCGTAGATTGTATTATACCTGATCCCAATACTTGTCCACCAGTAATTACAAACCCTGATTGTGAATATCCTGATATCGAAACTCCTGAAGTAGAGAATCCAGATCCAGAAACCCCTGAAGTAGAAAATCCTGATCCTGGAACTCCAGAGGCAGAAACTCCTGATCCTGGAACCCCAGAAGTAGAAAATCCTGATCCTGGGACTCCTGAAGAAGAGAATCCTGGGACAGAAGAATCTGGAGAATCTGAAGATCTTAACTTTGTACAGCAGGTTGTAAAACTTGTTAATATTGAGCGTGCAAAATATGGTCTCTCTTCAGTAACAATGGATGAAAATGTACGTCAAGCTGCTCAGGTTCGTGTTGTAGAAATTCAAACTTCTTTTTCACATACTCGCCCTAATGGAGCACATTTTACTACAGCGTTAAAAGAAGC
The DNA here is from genome assembly GCA_964552225.1 of uncultured Acetatifactor sp. Taxonomy (GTDB): domain Bacteria; phylum Bacillota; class Clostridia; order Lachnospirales; family Lachnospiraceae; genus Acetatifactor. Next base: position 611 of record CAZKGP010000177.1, on the reverse strand, counting down.
TGGGGCATCTTATAGTGGTGCTGGCGAAAATATTGCTTGGGGTCAAAAGTCTCCTGAAGAAGTTGTAACAGGCTGGATGAATAGTGAAGGACATCGTGCAAATATCCTTAATTCCAAATTTACTAATATTGGTGTGGGACATATCCAGAATAGTACTGGTGTAAATTATTGGTCACAGTTATTTACTTATTAATATGTAATTATATAATCTAAACAAAAAACAAAATGTAGCTATTTATTTAGCTACATTTTGTTTTTAATTAACTGTTTATTCCCTTAGAATCTTATTAACAATATCTTCATCATTTGGTAAGTAGGTTATGATGGTTACACTGTTATAATTTAGAAATAACTTTATTTTTTATAAATAGAATTATATAGTTACTAAGCTTCTTTAAGATAATACTTCCAATTATTAAAATCACTAAAAAAACTATAATTGAAATATATAAATTTCCATAATAATTCAATTTGTAGTTAAGTAATTCTAAAAATATTGGTACAATCCACAATAGTAATATCCAATGAAGCAAGTAGATATAATATGATAATGAACCTAATTTAAAAATATACTTTTGACTAAATAACCTTTGTATAGTCTTAGAATTTAT
>CAZKGP010000176.1:0-5258 GCA_964552225.1 uncultured Acetatifactor sp. | reverse complement strand
GCTCATACCTCTTTTGTACTTGCATCATATCTTGCAGGCAACGACTTGGTAAAAGAGTCTATGGATGATGATGACATTAAGAACTTTATGATGAAAACAATTTTTGATGAAGTAATTCCTACTCTATCTTTGCCACAAGAAGAATTAGAAGAATTTGCAAATGCTGTAATCACTCGTTTTAATAATCCATATGTTAAACATGCATTATTAGCTATTTCCTTAAATTCTGTGTCAAAATGGAGAGCAAGATGTATGCCTAGCTTATTGGGTTATGTAGACAAAACAGGTAAACTTCCAGAGCGCTTAACATTCTCTCTTGCAGCATTAATGGCATTCTACACTGGAACTGAGATCAGAGAGAAAGCATTAATCGGCAATAGAAATGGACAAGAATACAAAATTTTAGATGATATGAAAGTATTAGAATTCTTCCGTGATTATTCTCAAAAGGATACAAAGGAATTTGTAACAGCCTTCCTTGGCAACGAAGATTTCTTTGGACAGAATTTGAATGAGATTGCTGGACTAACAGATGCGATTGTAGCTTATCTTGATGATATTAAAGAAAATGGTATGAGGGAAGCAGTATGCAAAATTTCATAAAAATTAATAAAAACGATAATATAATCGTTGCATTACAAGTGATTCCAAAAGGAACTGCCATTACAATTGAAGAAGGTAACGATACTATAACAGTGGTATCTTCTCAAGAGATTCCAGCAGGACACAAAATGGCAATTAATGATATTGCTCAGGGTAGTGCAGTAATAAAGTATGGCTATCAAATTGGTAATGCATCAGAAGCAATTAAGGCAGGGGAGTGGATTCACACCCATAACATTAAGACTGCTTTAGGTGATGTATTGGAATATACCTATAATCCACAGCATACTGAAGAAGCATCTACAGAAGATGTTACCTTTATGGGATTTAATCGTCCCAATGATAAAGTGGGGGTTCGTAATGAAATCTGGGTAATTCCTACTGTTGGCTGTGTGAACAATGTTGCAACTGCTATTGCAAAACAAGCAAATGCATTTTTAAAAGGAAGTGTAGACGAAGTAATTGCGTTTCCGCATCCATACGGTTGCTCTCAGATGGGAGATGACCAAGAAAATACAAGATTGATTTTATCTGATTTAGTGAATCATCCAAATGCTGGTGGAGTGTTGGTACTTGGACTTGGCTGTGAGAATAGTAATATAGATGTATTAAAGACATACATTGGTGATTATGATTCTAACAGAGTTAAATTCTTGGTTTCTCAGGAATCAGAAGATGAAATTGCAGATTCAGTTGAATTAGTTAAGGAATTAATTGATTATGCAGCAGGTTTTGAAAGAGAGCCAATCAGTGTAAGTAAGTTGGTAATTGGAATGAAATGTGGCGGAAGCGATGGATTATCTGGAATTACAGCGAATCCACTTGTTGGTAGCTTTTCCGATATATTAATTTCAAAAGGCGGTACAACTATTTTAACAGAGGTACCAGAAATGTTCGGAGCAGAGACTATTTTAATGAATCGCTGTGCCGATGAGGAATTATTCAATAAAACTGTGGATTTAATTAATGATTTTAAAAATTATTTTACTAGTCATAATCAGACCATATATGAAAATCCATCACCTGGTAACAAACAAGGAGGAATTTCCACATTGGAGGATAAATCTCTTGGATGTACACAGAAGTCTGGTGATGCAATTGTAAAAGGCGTATTGGCTTATGGTGAGATAGTAAAAACACCAGGACTTAATCTTTTGAGTGCACCAGGTAATGACTTAGTGGCAGCAACAGCTTTGGCAGCTTCAGGAGCTCATATTGTTCTCTTTACTACTGGACGTGGCACCCCGTTTGCATCTCCAGTTCCAACTGTAAAGATTGCTACGAACTCAAGATTAGCTAATAAAAAATCTAATTGGATTGATTTTAACGCTGGAGTAATAGTTGAGGATAAAACAATGGAAGACGAAGCTCAAAATCTTTTTGATTATGTAGTAGATGTTGCTTCAGGTAAAAAGGTATGTAGTGAAGAGGCTGGATTCCATGATATGGCTATATTTAAAAAGGGTGTAACACTGTGAGAAGAACTTCTAAGGTGACGAAGAACGTCACCTAAGAAGTTCTAATCTCACAGGGAAGAATGGCTTGGGAGAGCCATTCTTCTCATGTTTTCGTGGGGACTGAAAAGAGTGTGAAGTTCAAAAAATAAAGGAGTTTTTTATGATGAAGGATTTGTTAATGACTGGGGCAAAGTTTTTGGATGAGGGGAATATTGAGGCTTTGGAAGAGGCTGTAGTGGCGATAAAGGCATTGCCTAAGACTCAAAGTGGTGTGTATGATTTGTTTGGGATTGATGGTAATAAGTACGTGGCAGGGGGGATGGTTTATCCGTTGTTTGCTGCTTACGAAACGGTATGTAATAAAAAAGAAGGATATCCTGAGCTTTTGTCACAAATGCGTAGTTTGAATCAATCATTGTGTGAGGAGTTTACGTTTGATAATGTATCTTCATTTTTGAAGATGTTAATGGATACTATTTCTCAAACAAGTCCTGAAATTTATGAATATTATAGAGAACTTATGGACATTTTTAGAGAAAATGTAAAAAAGGCAGTGGATGCATTTTGTCAAGAGGGTAAGCTTCAGAGTGATAATCAAGAAAGTAAGGAATTATTTGAAAGAACAATTCAAGATGCTTGTGAAAAAGGAGTTCTTTTAGCTGAAAAATATGAGATGAATTCCCCAAAAACGAGTGATTTATCTCCAAACAGTAGTACCCAAGGGGCTACAAAATTAGAAGTTGTTCATGTAATGAATACAGCAAGAAGTGCTGTAATTGAGATTAAGGATGGGGGACGTTTCTTTGCTTTAAAATCTTATACCATTCATTTAGATGGAGAATATTATGTAACAACTGATAAAGTTATCACATCTTTATTTGAGCTTCAACCAGATCATAAATATCTTGTGGAAGTGTATAAAGAGGAAGAGAAGGTTGGAGAAGTTTCTTTCCGTACCGATTATGAATATGTTACATTAGATGTAACAAAGTTTGGTGCAAAAGGGGATGGTGTACAGGATGATACACACTTCATTCAAGCGGCAATTATGGCTTGCCCTATAAATAGTAGGGTTTATATTCCAGAAGGAACCTATCGCATTACAAGCTTGTTTTTAAAAAGCAATGTTCGTATAGAGTTGGCGAAAGGGGCTCATTTAAAGGCGTTTACAGAGCGTGAACGTTTCCCTGTTTTTCCAGGAATGTTTCAGAGCTATGATGAAACTGATGAATATAATTTAGGTACTTGGGAAGGGAATCCACTTCCAATGTTTTCGGGTATCATTTGCGGTATTGATGCAAAAGATGTTGTTATTTATGGTCAGGGTACTATTGATGGCAATGCCTCTAAGGAAAATTGGTGGAAGAATCCCAAAGTGATGAACATTGCATTTCGTCCAAGATTATTCTTTATCAGTGGATGCCAGAATATGACCTTGCAAGGTGTTACTTTCTGCAATTCACCATCATGGACATTGCATCCTTACTTTAGTAACGATTTGAAGTTTATTGATATAGCAGTTGAGAATCCTGCAGATTCACCTAATACAGACGGTTTAGATCCTGAATCCTGCAAAAATATTGACATTTTAGGCGTTCGTTTTTCTCTAGGAGATGACTGTATTGCTGTAAAGAGTGGTAAAATCTATATGGGCAAAAAACACAAAACACCTTGTGAAAATATATTAATTCGCCAATGCCTTATGGAAAATGGGCATGGTGCAGTAACATTAGGTAGTGAAATGGCAGGTGGAGTCGTTAATTTGACTGTAGAAGATTGCTACTTCCGTCACACAGACAGAGGACTTCGCATTAAAACAAGACGTGGTCGTGGTAAAGATGCTATTTTAAGTAATATCACATTCCGTAATCTAACATTGGATCATGTAATGACTCCTTTGGTAGTAAATTCATTTTATTTCTGTGATCCTGATGGTAAGACACAGTACGTACAATCGAGAGAGCCATATCCTGTAGATGATAAAACACCATCTATTAAGAAAATGGTTTTTGAAAATATGGAATGTACCAATTGTCATGTGGCGGCAGCTTATTTTGATGGTCTTCCAGAGCAGAAAATAGAAGAAATTGTCATGAAAAATGTTTCAATCAGCTATGCTGACAATCCAAAATGTGACGTTCCAGCTATGACAGAGGGTGTTGATAAAAGCAGTAAGCGTGGACTTTTTGCAAGGAATGTCGCAAAGATGTATATGGAAAATGTTAAAATCGAAGGTCAGGTTGGAGAAGCCATTGAATTAATTGGTGTTGATGAATTAGAGGAAAAATAGGAGGGACAATCATGCAATTAGGAATCCGATTACACGATACAAAGAAACTCCCCATAGAAGAGCGTATTGCAGACGTGCATAATTTGGGCTTTAAGTGCGGACATTTGGCATTGGGAAAGGTGATTAGTGAATTTCCAACTACAGATGAAGCAATGACACCTGGTTTTGCAATGTATCTCAAAAATTTATTTGCTAAAAACGAAGTAGATATTGCTGTATTGGGCTGCTATTTAAATCTAGCTAACCCTAATCCTGAGCAATTAGACAAAATCATACATCGTTACATGGCTCATATTCGTTTTGCTTCTTGGTTAGGCTGTGGGGTAGTAGGTACAGAAACTGGTGCACCTAATGAAACTTACACCTATGTTCCTGAAAGTCATGGAGAGGAAGCTCTTCAGACTTTTATTACGAATCTTAGAACTGTAGTAAAATATGCGGAACAAATGGGAGTTATTGTAGCCATTGAACCTGTTTATAAACATATTGTGAATAACCCAAAACGTGCTCGCCGAGTATTAGATGCCATCAATTCCCCTAATCTACAGATTATTTTAGATCCTGTAAATCTATTAGGAATGGGTAACTATAAGCAACAGGTTGAGGTGGTAGACGAGGCTATTGAGTTATTGGGACCAGATGTTGCTATGGTACACTTGAAAGACTACGTAGTGGAAGGTGACCAACTTAAATCCGTAGGTGCTGGTTTTGGACAAATGGATTATACTTCTATTATTCGTTTTATGAAGGAACGTAAACCATTTATCCATGCTACTTTAGAAGATACCAATCCAGACAATAATTTAATTGCCAAAGATTTTATTCAGAACCTATACAATGATACCAGGGTTCCAAGCTCATGATTTTCATGCTAGCATGAAAAAGCATGAATTTGGAACCCGCAAAAA
>CAZKGP010000175.1:0-5266 GCA_964552225.1 uncultured Acetatifactor sp. | reverse complement strand
ATTTTTTGATATGTATTGACCAACGTATTGTCAAAAGGCATATTAGGCTTACATACTTTTTCTATTTCTTCGATAATTTGATTGGCATATTTTTCATCTATATCGCTATCAATCATCTTATTATACAACAACCTAACAAATGCCATATGCTCAGGTTCTTTGGGCGATTGAACATCATCAGTTACGGTATTATCATTATCTTTGTTTTCATTAGTTTCTTTTTTATCATTTTCAGATTTTTGAAATTGATTTACTAAAAGCGTTTGTAAGCTATCTAATTTTTCTTCTATATTGTTTGAATTTTCTGGGGTAGCAAATAATTTATTGGAAAACTCCACCTTATTTTGTGGTAATACCACTGCTGTTTTTGCTGGCGCATCAGATAAACTCTTTTGTTCTTTCTCGTCTTCCAATGCAACTGTAATTTCCACAATCTTAGGGCGCAATGATGAAAACAGACCTTTTCTTTTAACATCACGAACATTCATTATTACAATGCCGTTCCCCAATTCTTTTTTAGCAATTTCTACCGCATTTGCTTCAGTTTTTCCAATATATTTTTTGATTATCATTAAGCAGTCACCATCCCCACTGATTGTAATTCGATATTTGATTCTATTTCATTGTAGGACACAACAATTAAATCTTTATAATAATCCTCTGTCAGGCGTTTGAAATACATCCTTACAATAGGTGAAGTAATAACAATTGGATTTTTGCCAAGGTTTTCTAACTTCTCAATTTCACTTCCAACAGATGCAATAATAGTCTTTGTTCGTGCTGGATCTAAACTTAAATAAGCACCATTTTCTGTTTGTTTTACACTTCCCATAATTTCTTGTTCTACCTTAGGATCTAATGTAACAACACTAGTTGTTTCATGAGTTTGAAAGTACTTAGTGGAAATTGCTCGTTTTAAGCTTTGGCGTACATATTCAGTTAAGATATCTGTATCTCTTGTACTAGGTGCATAATCTGCTAAGGTTTCCAAAATCGTTAGTAAATCCCTAATAGATATACCTTCTTGCAATAGATTCTGTAAAACCTTCTGAACATCGCCTAATCCTAAAAGTTTAGGTATTAATTCTTCTATTAATGAAGGATTGCTTTCTTTTATATTGTTGACAAGATTTTGCACATCTTGTCTTGTTAGCATCTCTGCAATATATTGTCTTATAATCTCTGTTAAGTGTGTTGCAATAATAGATGGTGGATCAACTACAGTATATCCAAGGCTTTCAGCTCTTTCCCTCTGTCCTTCAGTAATCCAAATTGCTGGCAAATGGAAAGAAGGCTCAAATGTTGGAATACCAGTTATTTCCTCCTCCACATAGCCTGGATTCATTGCCATATAATGGTCAAATAAGATTTCACCCTCACTAACCTGAATCCCTTTAATTTTTATAATATATTGATTAGGGTTAAGCTGGATATTATCGCGTAAACGAATAATTGGTACAATAATACCTAATTCAAGTGCAATTTGACGACGTATCATTACCACACGATCAAGCAAGTCTCCCCCTTGATTCACATCAGCTAATGGGATAATACCATAACCAAATTCAAGCTCAATTGGATCTACTTGCAATAAGCTAGTAACATTTTCCGGCTGCCGAATTGTTTCTGCCTCCAACTCATCACTATCCACTGCTTCCTCAATACTCGCAGTTTCAATGGTATTTTCAATACTTCGGCCAGCAATAACAAATATTAAACCAAGGCCTACAAACAATATTGTATTTAATGTAGTAACAAATCCAAGTACAATTAATGTTGTTCCTACTAAGTATAGCACTTTTGGGATACCAAATAATTGCCTAATCATGGTAGTACCAAAATCTGCATCTTTACTTCCTTTTGTCACTAATATACCAGTAGACAACGATATTAGAAGAGACGGAATCTGACTTACTAAACCATCTCCAATGGTAAGAATTACATATTTATCAAACGCCGTTGACATCTCCAAGCCCTGTCTTGTTACCCCTATAACAAGACCACCAACGACATTTATAACAGTTATAATCAAGCCTGCAATAGCATCTCCCTTTACATACTTCACCGCACCATCCATAGAACCAAAGAAAGAAGATTCATCTTGAATCTTTTGACGTCTTTTTCTTGCTTCCTCTTCTGAAATAGCACCAGTGTTAAGGTCGGCATCAATTGCCATCTGCTTACCAGGCATAGCATCCAATGTAAATCTAGCAGTAACCTCTGCAACACGCTCAGAACCTTTATTAATAACCAAGAACTGTATCATTATTAAAATTATAAATACAATGATACCAATTACTAAATCTCCACCACCTACAAATTCTCCAAAGGTTGCAATAACTTCACCTGCATATCCCTGTCCTAAGATCAATTTAGTAGATGATAAATTTAGACCTACGCGAAATATCGTAGTAAATAATAGTATTGTAGGATAAAATGAGATATCCAATACTTCTTTTACAAACATTGCAGTAAACATTATTGTAAAAGCCAAAGCGATATTTATAGCTAAAAATGCATCCAATAAAAGTGGAGGTATTGAAATAAGAAACATCAAAAAGGGTATTGTAATAAACAGCGCAACGCTGAGATCGGCCTTCTTAATTTTCATATTTTCACTTCCTTTCTAACTAATTCTATACTTTTCCTTGCAAATGGTATACAAATGCCAATACTTCTGCTACTGCCTGATATAATTCAGGCGGAACTGCTTGTCCAACATCCACATTGGCATAAAGCATACGTGCTAATGGTTTGTTTTCTACAATTTCAATTTTATTTTCTTTAGCAACATCTTTAATTCTTTTTGCCAAATAATCTTCACCTTTTGCAATTACAAGTGGCGCATCAGATTCATCTGGATTATACTTAATAGCTACCGCATAGTGGGTAGGATTTGTGATAACAACATCAGCTTGAGGTAAGTTTTGCATCATACGACGTTGAGATACTTCTCGCATTTTTTGTTTTATCTTACCCTTAATTTGAGGATCACCCTCTTGTTGTTTATATTCTTCTTTAATTTCTTGTTTGGTCATGCGCATATCAAATGTAAATTTAATCTTTTGATACGCAAAATCTCCCAAAGCAATAATCATATAAAATGCTGAAATACGTATTCCTAAATCAGTTACTGTTTCAGCAACCAATCCTAATGCCTGCATAAGCGGAATGTCGTATAGGAGAAATAAAAGACTCCATTTGTCCTCCAGATAACTCTTACAAATCAAAATAATTAGGCCTATTTTAGCAAGAGATTTAATTAATTCCACAACTGCATTTATACTAAACAGCTTTTTAAAGCCAGATAAAGGGTTCAGTTTATTAAATTTAGGCTTTAAAGGCTTTGCTGTTGGTTTCCATTTTACTTGAGCTACTTCGCATATAAATGCAACAATAAATGCGATAATAAAAACAGGACCAATAATCATAATAATATAGAAAATCATTTTCCAATATATTATGGTCATGTCATTTTGAGGCATATAACCATTCCAAAACGTAACTGCACTTGGAATTTGATTATATATTTGCGAAAATACCGCAATCATTTGATTTCCCATATTTCCAATATAATATTTCAATACTAAGAACAATGCTAATAGTCCTAGTCCATTTGCGATTTCTCGGCTTTTTACTACTTGCCCTTCTTTTCTGGCATCCTCTAACTTCTTCTGGGTAGCAGGTTCTGTTTTCTCGCCACCTGCACCCTCTTTGGCAAAAAATTGCAAATCATAATCTAATATCATATCATCCCTCCTACAAAGGAGAAAATCATTTTCTTCATTTGAGCAAAAATAAAATTTGTTGCATTGGGTAACATACCTGCTGTAAAAAACAATACAGCTAGACCAACTAATATTTTAAGCTGGATTCCAACAGCAAACATATTCATCTGAGGTGAAACCTTTGCCAAAACACCTAAAATAGCATTCAATAGTAATACGGTACAAAATATCGGCAGACAAATTCTAAAACCAATAATAATATATTCGCCTAGAAATTTTATAACAGATAACAATAATTTATCAGTTTGAAATACAGCACCATTTATTGGTATTAAAGTAAATGTTTCTACTAAAGCCAATAATAAATATTGATACATTCCAGTAGCAATTAACATTAACATTAACACATTTTGATAAATTGAACCCGTAATACTAGTCGTTTGTTTCGTAGCAGGGTCAAATATAGTTACCATAGAAAGCCCTGTCTCCATGTCTGCAATAAACCCTGCAAAGTTTACAATTGAAACACACATATTAGTACCGAATCCTATTAAAAATCCTGTAAGAGCTTCTTTCATTATTATTACCGCATACCCTAATACAGATGAATATTCTACTGCTGGTGCAGGCGTCAATGTTTGATATAACAGTATTGAAATAAAAATTGAAAGACCAAGCCTTACTCTAGCAGGCGTATTGCTCATACTAAAAAAGGGAGCTATAAATACGAAACATGATACTCTTACTAAAATCAATAAAAAGTATTCTAGATCATATGTTGAAAAAGCTAAATCTACCATTATCTTATTGCTCCATTTTATTGGCTAATATAATAGGTCATGTTCGACCAAAGGTTAACCGTAAACTCCACCATCGAATTCATCATCCAAGGTCCTGCTATTATAAGTATTAAAAAAACGCAAATAATCTTAGGAACAAAAGTTAGCGTTTGTTCTTGAATAGATGTAACAGTTTGAAAAATACTGATTATCAATCCAATTATTACAGATACTAATAATACAGGTAATGATACTTTGATAATCAAAAACAATGCATTGCTAGTAACTTCAGATATTGATTCAACTGTCATAAAACCGCTCCTTTTAATTAAACGTCTTTACTAATACGCTAATAATCAATGCCCAACCATCAGCTAAAACAAACAGTAATATTTTAAATGGCATAGATATAGTAGTTGGTGGAAGCATCATCATACCCATACTCATTAGTGTAGATGCTACTACCATATCAATCACAATAAATGGGATATAAATGAGAAATCCCATTAGAAAAGCTTGCCTTAATTCGCCTATTATAAAACTAGGAACAAGAACCGATGTTGGAATATCCTCTAAAGTCCCATCCCAATCTATATTCGCAATATCAACAAATAGCTCCACATCTTTTCTCTGTGTTTGATCATACATAAAATTTCGCATTGGAGCTATTCCCTTTTCCAAAGCCTCTTCTTGTGTAATTTTTCCTTCATCAAATGGCACGAATGCATCATTATATATTTGTGTAAACGTTGGTTCCAT
>CAZKGP010000174.1:0-5308 GCA_964552225.1 uncultured Acetatifactor sp. | reverse complement strand
ATGTAGCTTCATTGTTTTTACATAAAGAAAAGAATATGCTATAATTTGCAAGAACCAATCATATTATTTTTGGTAGAGCGAGGTGTTAGTGTGAAGAAAATCAATGAGGAAAAACAAGAAAACAGTACTGGAAATAGCAAGAAAAATAATAGAATAAAAAATATGATAAAAGCCTTGAAGATGGAAATACGAGAGCATAAGAGTTCAGCTATCGTATATTTTACATTACGTTTTATCGTGATGGCGGTATTGATTTTACAGGTTTTTAATGGTAATTATGAAAATGTATTTCTATGTATTCTTACATTAGTTCTATTGATTGTACCTAGCTTTATCCAAGTAAATTTTAAAATTGAATTTCCTACTACATTAGAAATCATTATTCTTCTTTTTATTTTTTCCGCAGAAATATTAGGAGAAATTAGAGCATATTATATATTATTTCCTGCATGGGATGCCATTCTTCATACGATGAACGGATTCTTGATGGCGGCAATAGGATTTGCATTAGTGGATATTCTGAATAGAGATGATCGTATTATGTTTAAGTTATCTCCACTATTTGTGTCTATTGTGGCATTTTGTTTTTCCATGACAATTGGTGTGGTTTGGGAGTTCTTTGAATTTGGAATGGATCAGATATTTAGACTTGATATGCAAAAAGATACTATTTTGACGTCCATATCTACAGTGATGCTTGACCCAACGGGGGGTAACCATCCTCAGGTGATTCATAATATCACAGATATGGCAATAAACGGTGAAAATTTAGGGTTAGGCGGATATTTAGATATTGGACTGATTGATACCATGCAAGACCTTCTTGTTAATTTTGTTGGAGCAGTTATTTTTTCTATAATTGGATTTTTTTATATTAAAAATAGAGGAAAAGGAAATTTTGCTACACGATTTATCCCGAAAATCAAATCAAAGGACGCAGATTTTCTGAAACAAGTAAAGGATGAAGAAAATTCATAGCAATATGTGCAACAAACTTCACAAGATATGAGAAGAGAAGACAAGGTTATTTTATTACACTTAATAGTGTGAAATAAACTAATCATATATGTGTTGCAGGAGGTATGGTAATGAGGTTGGTAGAGGAGAATATTGTAGTTCCTTTTGTTGTAGAAGATAGTGGGTATGAGGGTGTTAAAAGAATAGTTGGTAAAGTGGCAGGGGATATTGAAAAGGTAAGTGGTAAAATCCCTAAGATTGTTGAAAATTATGGGGGGTATTCCAGAATAATACTTTGTGCTACTTTAGGAAAGAGTTCTTTGATTGAAACACTGTCTGATAAAGGTTTGTTTGATACGTCAAGTATTGAGAATAAACGAGAAGTTTATAAGATACAACTGGTAGCGAATCCTTTTGAGGGTGTGGAAGAAGCATTGGTCATATGCGGAAGTGACAAAAGAGGTACTATTTATGGTGCTTTTGCATTGTCCGAATATATTGGCGTATCTCCTCTATGTTATTGGGGGGATGTAGAACCAGCTACTCAAAAGACTTTACTTGTTTCAAAAGATATTGAAATAATTTCTAAAGAGCCAAGTGTAAAATATAGAGGATTTTTTATAAATGATGAATGGCCTTGCTTTGGTAATTGGACATTCTCACATTATGGTGGTTTTACAGCTCAAATGTACGACCACGTATTTGAATTGCTGCTTCGCTTAAAAGGAAACTATTTGTGGCCTGCTATGTGGAGCTCTTCTTTTCCATTAGACGGACCAGGCAATTTAAATGAAGAGTTGGCGGATTTGTACGGTGTGGTAATAGGATATTCTCACCATGAGCCTTGTTTAAGGGCAAGTGAGGAATGGGATAAAGTTAGAGGTGTGGAATCACCATACGGAAATGAGTGGAATTTTTATACCAATAGAGAAGGATTAATTCAATACTGGAAGGACGCTTTGATTCGTAGTGGAAAGTATGAAAATTTGATAACGATTGGAATGCGGGGAGAGCGTGATAGCTCTATGCTTGGAGAGCAAGCCTCTTTGCAAGAAAATATTGATTTACTAAAGGATATTATTACCACACAAAGGGATTTGATTCGACAACATGTGAATCCGAATGTGAAGGAAGTACCTCAATTACTTGCTCTCTATAAAGAGGTGGAAGCTTATTATTATGGAGATGAAACAACACAAGGGTTAAAGGATTGGGAGGAATTAGATGGTGTCATTTGTATGCTCTGTGATGATAATTTTGGTCATATGCGCACCCTTCCCACAAAGGAAATTAGAAATCGAAATGGTGGGTTTGGAATGTATTATCACTTTGATTATCATGGTGACCCGATTTCTTATGAGTGGATGCCATCTACCCCGTTTTCAAAGACTTGGGATCAGATGAGTATGGCTTATGAGTATGGTATTAAGGATGTGTGGATTGTTAACGTAGGAGATTTGAAAGGAAATGAGGTTTCATTGGAATATTTCCTTACCTTAGCATACGACTTTGATACGTGGGGAAGTAGTGCGCCAAATAGTTGGAATACCTATTTGCAATTATGGATGGAACGAACCTTTCCAAGGGTGAGCAAATCAACTAGAGAAAAGATGATTCAAGTATTGACGGAGTATATAGATATGAACGCAATGCGCAGACCAGAGGCATTACATTCTAATATTTATCATCCTTGTCATTATCTGGAAACAGATAGAATGCTTCAGTGGGCACAGCAAATTGAGGATATCAATGAAGCCGTTTATGAAGAATTAAAAGAATTACAATCACAAGAAAAAGAAGCTTATTTTAGTATGATTTATTATCCTGCAAAGGCAAGTATTAATTTACTTCGCATGCATCTCTATGCTGGAAAAAATGAACATTATGCCAAACAAGGCAAGACCATTGCTAATGTTTATGCTGATAAGGTAACAGAATGTATTGCTGAGGATAGACGATTAGTTGATACATTTGCGACTTTCCAAGAAGGGAAATGGAAGGGCATGGAGTTAGAACAGCATATTGGGTTTGTAAAATGGAATGAGGACAATTGTCGTTATCCTCTTCGCATGCAGGTAGAACCGGCATACAAACCAAGAATGACTGTTTCACGAAAAGATTCCCAACTAATAGCAGTGAAAAATTATGGCAGTCCAGACACCATTCTTGTAGATGATTTTCTATATGAAGGGAATACAGAAGTCATTCTGGAGATTGCAAATGATGGTATTGGGACCGTTGAATATACGATTGTTTCAGACTGTATTGATATGGAGGGAGAGGGCAGAGCAGGTGACTGGCTTACCTTTACCTATCATGGAAGTGTTTCTATGCAGGAGGAAGTGGTTTTAAAGTGCGATAGACAGAAACTACCTAAGGAAACACAAACAGTGCGCTTATTTATCAAAGATAAAGAAACTACAGTAGCTATTATCATTAAGGGGAAAGCAGTAGATACCACTAATTTGTTACCAATGACTTTTTTACCCAATAATGGTGTTGTTGTGATGGAAGCCAATCATTATGCCGATAAGGAGGATGTGGCTGGGGGAGGCTTTATAGAACTACAAGGTTATGGCAGAAGTGGTAGCAGTATGAAGGTATTTCCCACTACTGTAAATTTTGCTGATTTGGTAGAGAAACCCTCTCTCACTTATCGTTTTTTTGCAGAACAAACTGGGGAATATACAATTGAGCTTTGGACTGCACCTATGAACTTGATACAAGACAAAACACCAATACATATACAATTAACTACAGAAGAGTGCATGGAAATTATTGAAATAGTACCCAGTGATTTTGCCCCAGGGACTGATGCTCGGTGGGAAGATGGGGTGCTTAGACAGATTAAAATAACAAAAACTACAGTATGCTTGACCCAAGGCATAAAAGAGATTACCATAGGAGCTATGGAGGCAGGAGTTATATTGCAGCGGATTTTAGTATATCCCATTGATTCCCCACCAAAGGAATCTTATTTGGGACCACAAGAAAGTTATTATAAAGGAATTAACCAATGAAAAAGTATATTGCTATCACTATAATTTTCACTTTGTTTTTAACTAGTTGTGGGTGTAAAACAGATGTTAGTGAAGATAACCTGCAAAGTTCTACTATAATAAATGAAACAGAAGAACAGAGTGATGAAAGTTCACTTCCTGATGTGTTTAAAGCGGTAGATTTAACTCTGATGAGTGCAGATGATTATGAGGAAACCCTTAGATTAAGTGAAGCAATAATAGCCCAATATCTGGAAACTATTTATAAGGCACAAGAACCTACATTTTCAGAACTTATTTATAGCGATAACTTACGAACGTATTTAGAAGAGAAAGTTAAAATCTCAATAAATTATATAGAATCACTTTCTTATTCATCCGATATTGGATTAGATTCTATTGAGGTTTTAGAAAGCCAACTTTATGATACTTATTATTTTTTTAAATTACAGTATAACCATGGTGGTGGTTCTTCTGTGTGTTACACACTAGTTGTTAATGCTGGTGGGATTCTTAAAGTAGCAGATATTTATTTTGATATGAAAGACGGTTTCGATACATATACTACAGGTGATGTTAGAAGTGAAAGAACCTTTGATAATCCTGAGATTTGGAATGATGATATTTGGTATAAGAATGTTATGGAAAGGTTAAGTGATTATAAAATAGGATCAGCTATGTATATTTATTAAGTTAGAAAGGACGTGGCAAGGTCGCTACGTCCTTTCTAATCGAGCTTCTATAATCTTATTGGCAGCGATGTTGTTAGTTTTCTTTTTCAAATCTTCGAGACGCTTTACGCCGATACGCCTGTCTGCTGCCCTTAGAATATTAACCAGTCCCCAAACATCATTTATGAAAATCTTAGATAATAACTGTTCTTTGGGAGTGTCGATATATTCTCTGATTAAGTCGGAAATATCTGATATATCAGTTTTATATGGATATATTGCTTCAAATCCTGAAAGATTTTTCACTGTACCTTCATCCGTTACAAACTGTTTTGGATAATCAAATATAATCTCTTTATTCAGAGTAATCCAATATCTAGGTAGGTCTGTACTACCATATTGGCTGTTCATGCGATAAGTGGAGCAATGTATCTGAAAATTGATATCTTCTGTTGTTATTTTATAGATCTCACGTTGTAATTTACTCCATCTCATAATAATACCTCATGTGTATTTCAAGTCATAATCCATTTATAGAAGACTAAACAGTAAATTTTAAAACCATACCCATATTGTATATGCTATAATGTGTGTTAGCAAGTTATAACTTGGAGGGTTTCAATATGAATCCTTAGTGGACCACAAGGTAGGCTAGTACATACCAATGGTAAGCTAAATTCC
>CAZKGP010000173.1:0-5308 GCA_964552225.1 uncultured Acetatifactor sp. | reverse complement strand
AAAGATTAGAAAAACCATATAATGAAGCCTTTTCTGATATCTACGAATCTATGAAAAATAACACAGGAGAAAAATTTGGACAGGTATTTAATAGAAGAATGTCAGAATGTTTGGGACAACTTCCTATTAAAGCGGAAGAAAAGGAATTGTTTTTAAGGTTTGCATCAGAAAGTGGGTTTGAGGATGGAAAGATGCAGATACGTTCTATGGAACAGTACAATGATAGGTTAAAAACAATAATACATAAATTGGAACAAGAAATTGCAGAGAAAAGCCGCATGGCAATGGGATTAGGCGCAATGAGTGGATTACTGCTTGTTATTATTTTACTATAGGAATAAGGAATTGAGGTAGAACTATGGGAGTAAATCTTATTTTTAAAATAGCTGCGGTAGGTATTTTAGTAACCATATTGTGTCAGGTATTAAAGCATAGCGGACGAGAGGAACATGCATTTCTTCTTAGTTTGGCAGGACTAATTCTAGTGCTGTCATGGATTGTGCCTTACATATATGATTTATTCACTACAATACAGGCCCTGTTCTCTATGTAAGAAAGGAGAAATTATGGGGGAAATTATTAAAATAGGAATGTTGGGAATTGTAGGTGTTTTAATTGCTGTACAATTTAAGACACAAAAACCGGAATATGCTATGTATATAGGATTCTCCATTGGTATTTTGATTTTTTGTTATGCACTCAAAGAATTTGAAATCGTACTAAATCAATTTGAACGCATTAAGAAATATCTTGGAACGGGAGAAAGCTACCTGTCAATTTTACTGAAAGTAATTGGAATTACTTATATATGTGAATTTAGCTCTAGTATTTGCAAAGATGCCGGATATGGAACCATAGCAGAACAAATTGAAGTGCTGGGAAAACTTACTGTAATGATAGCAGGACTTCCAATACTTTTTGCGGTAATTGAACAAATACAAACGTTTATGGCATAGCTATCACTAGCAGGAGTAATTATGGACAACTTTATTAATATTGAGAATATATGGCAGGATTACGGGTTAGACAAATTGCAAGATGGAATAAAATCTTTATTCCCAGAGCGTTCAATCTCATTAAGCGGATTGTTAGATAAAGTATTACAAGGTGATATCATTGGAGCATTTACTAATTTATTGCAGGAATCTATTGGTGGAATGAGTGCACAATTGGGCGGAATGAAAAATATTGTAATTTGGTTGGTTGTGCTTGGAATTGTGTCTGCAATGATGACTCATTTTGTAGAGATATTTGATAGACACCAAATTGCAGATATTAACTTTTATTTTATTTATCTATTATTAACAGCGGTATTGTTAAAAAGTTTTTCTCAAGTTGCAGTAATTGCAGTAGAAACAATACAGAATATAATTACATTTATTAAACTTCTAATTCCTACTTATTTGATTTCTATAGGAGTCGCAACGGGAACGACAACAGTAAGTGCATATTATCAAGTGTTACTGTTACTGATTTTTGGAGTGGAGCACATTTTGCTGGCAGGTATTATGCCTTTTATCTACAGCTATATTATGCTTTCTATTGTAAATGGTATATGGGTAGAAGAAAAATTAACTTTATTAATTGAATTGATTGAAAAGGGAATTAAAGGAACATTAAAGGTATCTATAGGTGTAGTAACTGGGATCAGTGCGTTTCAAACAATAATAACGCCTGTTATAGATTCGGTAAAATCATCTACACTGCAAAAGGTTGTTTCAGCAATTCCCGGTATTGGCAATGCGGCAGATAGTATGGTGGACATTGTAGTAGGTTCTGCAGTAGTGATTAAAAACAGTATAGGTATTGTGTTACTAATACTATTAATTGCATTATGCATTGCTCCCTTATTTCAAATTTTTTTGACTGCATGTGTATTTAAACTGGCAGCAGCTATTATGGGAATTGTAAGTGATAAGAGAATCACCATATGTACCAATAAGGTGGGAGAGGGGAGTATGCTATTACTTCGTACTACTGGTACAGCACTCTTTTTATTTTTAATAAGCATATCCCTAGTTGCCACATCTACAAATAGGGGGTTTTAAGTAATGCTAAGTAATTTTTATGATGGAATATTCCAAATCGGAATTTTTATGATTTGTTCTCAAGCAATTATGCATTTTCGCCCCAATGGTTCTTACAAGAAATATATAAAAATGCTTGTCAGCGTTATGATATTAGTACAAGTTTTTCGCCCCATAAGTGGATTATTATCCTCTGGGAGTCAGGATTCTTTTGAAGATAGAGTGGCATGGTTTGAAGAACAAGTTAAAGTTAATATGGAACAAGTTTCTATAACTACGGTTATAACAGATGAAATTCTTAATAAAATGACATTGGAAGAAGTACAATCCTTAATGGCATCTGAGAAGCTGGAAGAGAATACAACTCATATATCAGATATTCCAAGTACATATATAGAAGAAATTGATATTAATGGAGTAGATAATATTAAAATTAAAATAGGTGGTAATGGTGAATAAACAATCATGGAAAGCATTTATAAAGTCAAAAGGAATAGAGAAATGGTTTCAAAGAGACAATTTTATTATATTAGTACTGGCAGGAATTTTACTTCTAGTTATTGCACTACCAACCAAGGATACTTCCAAAACGAATGAAGGCACACAGCAAAGTAAGCAAAATACTATTGATACTGCACAGAACCTAAAAGGTTCAACCACTGAAATACAATCACAACCAAATGAACAAAGTGAAAGTGAAGGTGATTATCTTGCAAGTCTTGAAACACGTCTGGAGAAGATTATTAGTGGAATGGGAGTGGGTAAGGTTAGGGTGATGATTACCTTACAATCTTCTGAAGAATTAGTAGTAGAAAAGGATAAGCCTTTGACACGTGCAACCACAACGGAAAGAGATTCAGAAGGTGGGAGTAGAGACGTATATCAAACAGATACTAAGGAAGAAACTATATATACTACAATAGGAAATGATAGCCAACCATATGTTATTAAAACACTTATGCCTACAGTGGAGGGGGTTGTAGTTGTTGCGGAAGGTGCAGGAATAGGGGAAAATAGTAAGAACATATCAGAAGCGGTTCAGGCATTATTTGGTATTGATGCACATAAAATAAAAGTTCTAAAGCTGAAAGATAATAGTAAATAGCATATATCTTTTATTTCTTACATAGAATGAAGTAGTAAAGATACAAGTAAATTTACAATATATTTCATATTGGTAATTTTACTTAGAAAAAGGAGAATGGCGTGAAAAACTTAGTTAAAAAAAATCAGCTTATGATTACCGCACTTGCAATTATGCTGGCCATTGCTGGCTATCTACAGTTTGCGGGCGCAGACTTAGAAAAGGAATATTTAACTACAAATGACAATGTGGTCAACGAAGTAGACTCTAATGGAGTAATAACTGATAACCTTACTCAGACTAATACGCTAGAAGGTGCATTAGAATTATCAGAAGCAGACTTACAGAATGTAACATTAGATGATATTGGCAGCTTGGATTCAGATGTTGACGTGATTATGGAGGATTATCTGGAAGAAGGCATGGAAGTTGCTGAAGTACAACCAGAAGAAGGTGAAATACCAGGTGAAGCAGTCTTTACTTCTACTGGTAACGGAGTTGCTATTTTGTCTGAAGCAAAATTGCTAAAGGAGCAGACAAGAGCCAAAAATAAAGAAACGCTATTAGAAATTATTAACAGTACAGGTTTAACGGATGAACAGAAGCAAAACGCAGTTGATAATATGGTACAAATGACTGAGATTGCAGAAAAAGAATCAGCAGCAGAGATTTTATTAGAAGCCAAAGGTTTTGAAGATGTTGTTGTTAGTATTAATGGGGATGCTGTGGATGTAGTAGTAAATGCAACAGAATTGACGGATGTACAAAGAGCACAAATTGAAGATATTGTAAAAAGAAAAACGGTTGTTTCCGCGGAAAATATTATTATTTCTACTGTCGTAAAATAAATAATAAGCGCAATGATTAATTTATAAAAATAGTAATAACATACATTATATTTTGTGTACTTTACATAAAAATGTGGTATACTCATTTCAGATAATTGAAGGATAGGATTCATTTGAATTCTGTATCATATAAGGAAGATACGAAAGGATATATTAAGATAATGAAGAGAATTTTTTTGATAGTATTAGATAGTTTTGGTATAGGGGCAATGGCGGATGCACCTTCTTATGGGGATATTGATGTAAATACTCTAAGAAGTGTATCTTCCAGCCCCTATTTTCATATGCCAAATCTGGCTAAAATGGGATTGTTTCATATAGATGGAGTAGAACTTGATAAAGATGAAAGAACTGCACCAATAGCCACTTATGCTCGGATGACAGAAGCCTCAAAAGGCAAGGATACCACAATAGGCCATTGGGAGATTGCAGGAATTTATTCGGCAAACCCACTTCCAACATATCCGAATGGTTTTCCAGAAGAAGTTATAAAGGAATTTTCTCAAAAAACAGGACGAGGTGTTTTATGTAATCTACCCTATTCTGGCACAGAAGTAATTAAAAAATATGGTGCAGAGCATGTTAAGACCGGAGATTTAATTGTATATACCTCTGCAGACAGCGTATTTCAAATTGCAGCGCATGAAGATGTGGTACCCATAGAAGAGTTATATAGATACTGTGAGATTGCACGAGAGATGCTGCAAGGCAAGCATGGAGTTGGCAGGGTGATTGCCCGTCCTTTTGTAGGAGATGAGGGGAATTATACTAGAACCGCAAAAAGACATGACTACTCATTACTGCCACCTTCTATTACCATGCTTGACCAGCTTAAGGATGCAGGTAAATCAGTGATTGGTGTAGGAAAGATAAAAGATATTTTTGTAGGAAAGGGAATTACCGAATCTGTTTATACGAAAGATAATGCTGAGGGAATTGAATATACACTCAAATTTTTAGATAAGGACTTTGAGGGCTTATGTTTTATTAATTTAGTTGATTTTGATATGTTGTATGGGCATCGTAATGATATAGATGGTTATGCTCGCGCATTATCATATTTTGATCAAAAACTGCCAGAGATTACAGCCAAAATGAGACCAGAGGATATTCTTATGATAACCGCTGATCATGGGTGCGATCCAGGGTATTTGGCAACGACAGATCACTCTAGAGAATATACTCCGTTTATCATGTATGGCAACAATATTACTCCCCAAAATTTAGGAACGCGTAAAACCTTTGCAGATATAGGTACATCTGTGTTACAATATTTTGCGATTATCCCACAGTTTGAAGGTGACAGTATGATTTGATACTTGGGAAGGTAATTTACAACAAATATAATA
>CAZKGP010000172.1:0-5323 GCA_964552225.1 uncultured Acetatifactor sp. | reverse complement strand
AAAAAGAATAACACATAATTGTATTTTCATAAAAAGCGGAAACACAAGGCAATTCTACACCCTCAAAAACAATCTCACGATATGGCTCATCAGATATAATAAATATATCATGTCCATATTCTACTTCTTTTTGTTTTAAAATTTCTGCTAGTTTTTCTATAGTCTCTTTGGAATACACTACCCCAGATGGATTATTAGGTGTATTGATTAATACAGCCATTGTTCGGTCAGTAATCATCTTTTCAAAGGCCTCAAAGTGAATCTGAAAGGTACTATTATCTGGAGGAACCACCTTAAGCACTGCCCCCGTCAATTCCACATAAGGGCGGTACTCTGGGAAAAACGGTGCAAATGTTATAATCTCATCTCCTGGCTCTGTTACCAAACGAAACGCATGTGCCAAAGCGCCTGCTGCCCCTGAAGCCATAAAAATGTGCTCTGCCTTATAAGGAATATCAAATCTTGTTTCTAGAGAAGCTGCTATAGCCTCCCTTACACTATATATACCCAAACTAGGGCTATATCCATGAAGCTCTGATGGTTCTCTCGTTGCCAGCATATGAATCATTCTTTCCGTAAAAGCCTTGGGTACTGGAACAGAAGGATTCCCTAAACTGTAATCAAATACATTTTCATATCCTATTTCTTCGCCTCTTGCTGTTGCAAATTCTGACAGTTGCCTTATTGCAGATTTGCCCGACAGCATTTCCTTATACTTCTGTACAATCAATAATTCTCCAATCTGTGTGCGGCGACACACATTTATGTCTATTTATTCTTGAATGACAAATACGCATATTTTTTGTCACCCCATCATTTGCATATACAACCATAGGCATTATTATACTGTTTCTCATAAATTCTGTCTATCCTAATTCCTCACTAGCCCAAAACAGCGCACATTTTACCGCCTTTTTCCAGCCCTTTAATAACGTAGTTCTTTTATCTTCTTCCATAGTAGGAGAAAATACTTTTCCAATCTGCCAGTTGGCTTTGATTTCTTCTTTATCTTTCCAGTACCCAGTTGCAAGTCCTGCTAAATAAGCCGCTCCCAAAGCTGTAGTTTCTACACACATTGGTCTGTGTACCTGTGCTTGTATCATATCACTTTGAAATTGCATAAGAAAATCATTAGCACTGGCTCCCCCATCTACTTTTAGGCTTGATAAATGCAAGCCACTATCTTGCTCCATGGCACGAAGCACATCTACTGTCTGGTATGCAATAGACTCCAGAGTTGCACGGACAAAATGCTCCTTTGTGCAGCCTCTTGTAATACCAACTATGGTTCCCCTTGCATATTGATTCCAATAGGGTGCTCCCATACCTGCGAATGCGGGTACAATATAAATCTCAGCGGTATCCTCTACTAGTTTCGCATACTTTTCAGTTTGTGCTGCCGATTTAATAATACGCATACTATCTCTAAGCCATTGAACGGCAGCTCCTGCCACAAAGACACTCCCTTCCAAAGCATACTCTACATGATCATCTACACCAGCAATAATAGTCGTTAACAACCCAGCCTTTGACATAATCGCTTGGTGCCCTGTATTCATTAATAGAAAACAACCTGTTCCATAAGTATTTTTTACTGAACCCTTTTCAAAACAACATTGGCCAAATAAAGCTGCCTGTTGGTCACCAGCCGCACCTGCAATGGGCACTTCTTTTCCAAATATAAAAGAATCTGTAACACCAAACACATAACTAGAAGGCTTTACTTCTGGAAGCATAGATTTGGGTATATCAAAATAGTTTAAAATTTCATCATCCCAACATAGCTTATGAATATCATACAGCATGGTTCTAGAAGCATTGGTATAGTCTGTTGCGTGAACAGCTCCTTTTGTCAGATTCCATATGAGCCACGTATCCACTGTACCAAACAGCAAGTCTCCTGCCTCTGCTTTTTCCCTTGCTCCAGATACATTTTCTAATATCCATGCTATTTTGGAAGCACTAAAATAAGCATCTGGAATCAAACCAGTTTTTTCTCGAATCACGGTATCAAAACCGTCCTTTTTCAATTGCTCGATTTTGTCTGCTGTTCTACGGCATTGCCACACAATTGCATGATATACTGGATTACCAGTTTCACGGTCCCAGCAAATGGTGGTTTCCCTCTGATTGGTAATTCCAATACTGCTGATTTGTTCAGCATCCACACCCAAACGTGCCATACATTCTGTTGCAACCGCTAACTGAGAAGACCAAATTTCTCTGGGATCATGCTCCACCCATCCAGGCTGAGGATACATTTGAGTAAATTCTTTTTGTGCCATAGAGCACACATTCCCCTGCTTATCAAATAAAATACATCTAGAACTTGTCGTTCCCTGATCCAATGACATTACATATTGCTGCATATTATTTACCCCTCCTATGGGACTGTTTTCGTTGCAATAATAGATTGTTCTGTTCCTGCTATATTTTCAACAATAATATCTCCTACATGTATAGGAGGCACTACTTCTATCTTAGTTAGTTCTTCCATACACTTCATAATCTTTTCTTTGGGAATTTCGGAAGATGTTTTTACAGATACCATTTTATTCTTAACACCCTTTACTCGAACCGTAGAGGTTACCGTTCTAGTGGGATTGGTCATTTCTTTAATTCCATACTCCTGGCCCTTGGGGCAAGTATTACCAGTCACCGTAATCAGTCCATTCTCCTGTTCTGATACAGTCAGTGCGCATCCCAGCGGACAGCGAATACATGTCATATTCTTAACCTTCACCAGCCACACCACCTTCCTCATTCCATTTAGCAACATAATCTGCTGCATATTTTCCTGCTTTAGATGCCTCTTTTGACACATTATCAACTAGGTCATGAACATGGAGTACATTTCCACAAGCAAACACTCCTGTTTTTGTAGTTTCCAGCAACTCATTCACCTTTGGTCCATTGGTAGAAGCATCCATCTCCGCGCCCATACTTATAGACAACTCATTCTCTGGAATCAGTCCACAGGAAATCAATAAGGTATCACAGGATACATATTCCGATTTGTCCTTTATAGGATTCCCATTTTCATCCACCTTAGATAAAGTCACCCCTTCTACGCGTTCACGTCCATGTATATTTGTTACTGTTGTACTTAAGAGGAGTGGAATCTCAAAATCTTCCAAACATTGTACAATATTACGCTTCAATCCACCAGAAACCGGCCGCAACTCTGCAACAGCTTTTACCTTAGCACCCTCCAGTATCATTCTCCTTGCCATAATCAGACCAATGTCTCCTGAACCTAATACAACCACCTCTTTACCAGGCATCCTGCCTTCCATGTTTACAAAACGCTGAGCCGTTCCTGCACTATAGATTCCTGCAGGTCGATATCCTGGTATGTTTAATGCTCCTCTAGAACGTTCTCTACATCCCATTGCTAAAATAACACTTTTTGCCTGCAATGTAACAATCCCCTGTGCTCCACTCATAAGGGTTACTGTTTTATAGTTGCTTCCCTGAGACTGACAAATATCACTAACTATGGTATTGAGCACATATGGAATAGCAAGCTCCTTTACTTTTGTGACATAACGATGGGCATATTCGGGTCCAGTGAGTTCTTCCCCAAACGTATGAAGTCCAAATCCATTATGTATACATTGGTTGAGAATACCTCCTAATTCCTGATCCCTTTCTACAATTAAGATATCCTGAATACCAGCCTCTCTTGCTGAAATGGCCGCTGCCAGTCCAGCGGGACCACCTCCAATTATTATAATATCCATTCTGCCCCTGCCTTTCTAACTTCGCTTTCATCTATATTTAATTCTCTCGCTAAGATTTCTATTATTTTAGGCATGCAGAATCCTGATTGACATCGTCCCATACCAGCTCTTACTCTGCGTTTCACCCCATCTGTTGTGGTTGCTCCTAATGTTCTATGAATAGAGTCCATAATCTCCCCTTCTGTGACTAATTCACATCGGCAGATTACATTTCCATACGCAGGATTATTTGCTATTAACTTCTGTTTTTCCTCCTCATTGGCTAAAGCCATGCTAGGAATACCAACTCTTTTTCCATTAAACTCCTCATTTATGGGTGCAGGATATTTCTCATTTATCAAATTTGCTACATATTCACCAATTGCAGGAACACAAGACAATCCTGGAGATTCTATACCCGCCACATCGAAAAATCCTATGGAGTCTTCCGACTCCTCAATAATAAAATCACTGTTGTCTTGGCAAGGTACTTCAACATGAGCGCGCAAGCCTGCAAAAGAAGTAATCACTTGTCTCGTAGATAAACCATTTATACTTTTTGCTCCCTTTTCCATTACTTTTTGCAAACCTTGTGCTGTAGTATTCACGCCTTCTTTCTCTTGAATATCTTCTGCAGTAGGTCCTACCAAAATGTTGCCATGAGTAGTGGGTGTTACTAAAATACCCTTACTAGTGCTGGTTGGTAATTGAAAGACAGTTGTTTTTACCATTCCTCCCACCTGTTTATCCATAAGGCAGTATTCCCCTCTTCTGGGAGTAATTTTAATTTTATGCTTACTGACCATATTATGTATTTCATCTGCATAAACCCCTGCTGCGTTTACCACGATAGGTGCTTCAAATTCGCCTTGGCTTGTCTTTATTATGTAGTAATTTTCCCCTTCCTCTGTTATTACTTCTATAGACTCCACCTGATGATTTAGGTAAAATTCTACCCCATTATCAGCCGCATTTTCTGCCAATGCTATATTCAAACCAAAGGGACACACAATACCTCCCGTAGGAGCGTATAATGCCCCTACTATATTTTTAGAAATATTAGGCTCAAGCGCCCATACCTCTTGGGAAGTTAAAACTTGAAGTCCCTTTACTCCATTTTGTTCACCCCGAACCTTTAATAATTCAAGTTGGGGCTTGTCTGATTCCTGAAAGCAAAGAACTAGAGAACCATTTCTCTGAAAGGGAAAATCTAATTCTTTTGACAATTTTTCCATTTTTTCATTGCCTATGACATTTAATTTTGCTTTTAAAGTCCCTGGGATGGCATCATGGCCAGCATGAACAATTCCACTATTGGCTTTCGTTGTTCCTTCACAAATATCATTTGCTTTTTCTAAAACCCCAATCTTACGCTTAGTTTTGGCCAATTCTCTAGCAATAGCCGTACCACTTCCACCAGCTCCAATAATCAATACATCAAACCTATTCATGTGCCACACCTTCCTGCATGCCTTGGCATACATATATTATGATGTATGTCAAAGCATACATATATTATAATGTATAGGACAAAGGTATTTTGCCCTACCTACGGATTGCTACGCACTTTGTGCTCCCGCAATCCTAAAAACATTCGAAAT
>CAZKGP010000171.1:0-5337 GCA_964552225.1 uncultured Acetatifactor sp. | reverse complement strand
GTGCATCGTGGGTGGACTCTGCACCATTAAATCCGAAGGTAAATTTACGCTGTCTTTTATAACAATTTTTCTTGAAAGAAGTGACATAAAATGCTAAAA
Organism: uncultured Acetatifactor sp.; assembly: GCA_964552225.1. Classification (GTDB taxonomy): domain Bacteria; phylum Bacillota; class Clostridia; order Lachnospirales; family Lachnospiraceae; genus Acetatifactor. Next base: position 5,238 of record CAZKGP010000171.1, on the reverse strand, counting down.
TTATTATAAGAACTAAGAAGTGTTTTAATAATACATAATACTATAAAATATAGGAAAGGAGAAAGAAAACGGGGAAAATTTTATGTGTTTATTTTGTATAATGCTAAAGCGGGGGAAGCAATTAGGATTAATATTTACAAAATAGCGATGTGTATAAATAATATGGAAGGAAAATAGCAGAAAATAAAACATAAAGATAAACTCTGCTAAGGAAGTATTTATGGAAAATAAATCATATAAAAATGGTTTTGCACTAAAAATATTGGGTATGTCAATTATACAATTTGTGATACTTGCCACGATACTTAATTTTTCGGCTGGCACCAGTATGAGGTCAGGTATGCAGACAGAATCCGTGGATGGTTTGGAAGGTATAGCTAGGATTGTTCAAGTTGCTTATAATAATTTGGATAATGGGGATTATTCCTTAAATGAAAGTAATCAATTATTAAAAGGCGATTATAATTTTGCAGAAAACAACGATTTGTTAAAAAAATATGCAACAGAATCAGATAGCGATATTACATTTTTTTATGGAGATACACGAGTGTCAACAACGATTACCAATGATGATGGAAGTGCTATTATAGGTACAAAGGCATCAGATAAAGTTGTGGAAGAGGTATTAAATAAAGGAAATACATATACAGATTACGGTATCGTTATTAATGGCAAACCATATTATGCATATTATATGCCATTAAAAAATTCAGATGGCAATATTATAGGTATGTTATATGTTGGTAAAATATCTAGTAGTATTGATCAGTTTATTAATTCTAGGGTTAATAGTAACATAACGGTTGCTGTTGTTATGGTTATCGTATTTATGATAATCAGTTTCTTTGTTGTTAAGTGGTTGGTTAGAGGAATTGTAGTATTAGAAGGAATTTTAAAGAAACTCGAAAACGGAGAATTTAATGTTGAAATAGAAGATAGGTGGATGAAGAGTCGAGATGAGATCGGCGCTATCGCAAAAGCTTTGAATAATGTAATAGTCCGCCTTAGAAATGTTTTGGGAATTTTAAATGATGTAAGTGGTACATTATTGCAAGAGGGTAGAGAACTAGAAAGTTTATCAGCACAATCTACTGCAACTTCTGCAGATATATGTACTGCAATTGACGAGATTTCAAAGGGTGCTATCACACAAGCATCAGATACAGAGAAAGCAACGGCCAATATTTTGGATATGGGTGAATTAATAGAAGCCATTACAAAAGATATTCAAGAATTGACTGCAGTTACAGACTCTGTTTTGACTTCAGAAAATGAAGCTAATGATAATATGCATCAATTATCAGATTCAAATGTTAAAAGCACAGAAAACATTAAGAGAATTGCTAGTAATATTGAAAAAACCGATGAATCTGTTAAAAAAATTACCCAGGCTCTACAATTAATAACCAATATAGCACAGGAGACAAACTTACTTGCCTTGAATGCATCTATAGAAGCGGCTAGAGCGGGTGAGGCTGGAAGAGGTTTTAGTGTTGTAGCAACAAACATCAAAATGTTAGCTGAAGAATCTACAGAATCAGCTAAAAAGATTGATGAACTTCTTAAAATGTTGTCCAAGGACTCCTCTACTTCTATTCAATTAATGCAAGAAGTGTTGCAGGATGTAGAAGATCAAGTAGTTAAGATGGATGATACAAAAGAAAAGATTGCTTTGGTTAATGATGGAATACAGCAATGTAATGAGAGTGCAGAGTCAGTTAGCGAAGAAGCTGATAAATGTAATGAATCTAGAGTAGTTGTAATGGATACTATACAGAATTTATCTGCGTTATCAGAAGAAAACGTTGCAGCAGTGGAAGAAACGACTGCTTCTATGGAAGAGTTATCAGCTACCATTCAAATTGTTTCAGAAGCGTCAGCTAAAATGCAAGAAATTGCAGTTCAATTAAACGACGAAGTAAAGTTTTTCAAACTTTAATTTAAAAGGTTTAGATTATCTATTGTAAGTAAAAAGAGAATCTCTATAGACAAGAGGTTCTCTTTTTATGCTATAGGAAGGGGATTTATGTTTTATTTTAGTGTATTCTTTGTATGCTTATGCACTTCGTTTAGTGTGTTTATACTTTCTACAACTATATTAGCAAAGAAAACAAAATGGAGAGTGTATTTACCTTATTTTGGTGTGTTTTTTGTATTGCATCTTTTACTAAATATATTTCTTATGAAAGAAGTAAGCTTTATATATGAGTACATGTGGATTATTTTAATGAGCATTTACTTAATTCATGGTTTTGTATTAGGTATACTGTTTGTACGTACTTTGCAAATTTCTTTATTAAAAGCTTTTTCTAGTATTGCATTAAGTCAATTTATAATATTAACATTTGGTGATTTGTTTTCCAATGCCATGCTTGAGTATGGTAAGAAAATACTTTCCAAAGATGATGTAGTTGGTATCATATTGTTCATTGATTATTTACCACATGTGGCAATTGTGATAGTTTCTATTATGACAATAATATTTTTAAAAAAAATAGATTTTTCTAGATACTTTAATTACTTATTTACTAGTAAAATAAAGTCTTTCATTACTTTGCTGATTTGTCTAGGGCTTATGTATGGAGTGATTTTTGGATTTACATTATTTGCATCAAATGAGTCAGGATTTACTAATACCTTAATCGCTCTTATTTTAATTATAATAATTCTAGTTGTGGTTCAGTTTGCAGCAATGTATGTATCAGGAATGGATAAAATACGGGCACAAGCAGCAACGATTGCACAGCAACAGGAATATATGAAATTGTTAGAAGAACTACAACAAGAGATGCGTGCATTTCGACATGATTTTACCAATTTGTTTTCTGGTTTGGCGTTGCAAGCACAAGAAGGTGACCTTAATGCAATTCAGGAATTTATGCATACTACTAGTAGTTATTTTGATGAAAAATTAGGTGATGAAATTCTTCAATTAGAAGGGTTATCTAATGTTCAAATATATCCATTACGCAGTTTGCTCACAGCTAAGTTAGCTGTCATGAGAGAGAAGCATATTGATACAGAGTTGGAAATTTTATTTCCAGTTACAGGAGCTGATATTGGTGGAGAGGATTTACTTCGCTGTATGGGTATTCTTTTGGATAATGCTATGGAAGCCGCGCTGTCAAAAGGCTTAGTTAAAATCATGGTGTTACAGCAAGAATCGGAGCTGGATATTGTGGTGTCTAATACATTTGATAAAAAGCCCAATTTGCAAGAATTGCATAAAGCTAAGTATACCACTAAGGGAACCGGTCGTGGAATGGGCCTTACTAGCTATCGCAAAATTTTATATGGATATCCTAATTGCGTTATGAGAACTTATATCAAAGAGAATTTTTTTACTCAGGAATTGCGTATACCAGTGAGTCAAAAAAAGGAAGGAAGGAATCATTAAATGATACCAGTATATATTTGTGATGATGAGCACGCCATATGCAGACAGATTGAAGAACTTGTTAATAAGCAAATATTTATAATGGATTGTGATATAGGACCAGTCCGCATTGCAGATAATCCAGATATATTATTAGAAATACAGAAGCAAGATTCTATGCCCGCCATTTACTTTTTAGATATTGATTTTCCAGGGTGTATAAATGGTATGGAATTAGCGGTGAAACTGCGTAAGCATGACCCTAGGGGATTTATTGTTTTTATTACGGGCCATGATGATTTGGCATTTGAAACCTTCCGCTATCGAGTAGAGGCAATGGACTATATTGTAAAAGGAAATGTGACTGAAATGTCTAGGCGCATTCAAGATTGCTTTTCTAGTGTAGTGCAGCGATTGCAGGATGAACCTGTGTTGGAAAGTGCTTATTTTACTTTAAAGATATTTGATACCATACGTCATATCCCCATTCATAAAATCCTATATTTTGAAGCCATTGGACAAAAGCATATGATTCGCTTACATATGAATGATGAAATTCTAGATTTTAATTATAGCTTAAAGAAACTTGAAGAAGAGCTGAATGATTCTTTTTGGCGATGCCATCGGAGTTATCTAGTAAACCGTAATCATATAGCTAAGATTCAGCTAACAAATAATCTTGTAGAGTTAGACTCAGGAGAGACTTGTTTGCTTTCCCGTAGTAACCGTTTGCGAATGCAAAAGCACCATCTGCGAAAAAGCGAATGAGTACACTTATTTATATGTTATATTAAATTCACTACAAAAATTTAATATAATAGGAGATATAAATATGGAAGAGAATAAAAAAACAAAAACAGGTGTTGAGACTTTGAAAGATGCAGCAGTCGAAATCATTGAAAATTTTAATATTGGCGGAATACCAGGACTTACCATTGATAAGTTCGCTAAAAATCTAACAGAAACAGGTTGCGGTTCTGTATCAAAAGATGGAAAGATTGGTGGAGAATAAATTAGTGTCAGTTTCTATTATTTGAGTTATATGCAATAATTAAGTATAGATAAATTTGCGGCAATAGAGTATCCTTAACAAGGGTGCTCTATTGCCGTTTTTAAGGTTATATTATGGAGGTATGGAATGGAAGGATATATTTTAATTGTAGAAGATGATAATGATATTAATCATATGTTGAAAGAGTTGTTGGCGCAACAAGGCTATGAAGTCTCGCAAGCCTTTTCTGGAACAGAGGCATTGCTGTATTTAGAGAAAATGCAGCCAATGGCTGTTATATTGGATTTGATGCTACCAGGAATGAACGGACAAGAATTACTTTCTCATATTAAAAATATAAATGCAGGAATTGCAGTAATTATTTCTTCTGCTAAAGAGGATGTGAAAACTAGAGTTGAACTTTTACGAGCAGGTGCAGATGATTATATTGTAAAACCTTTTGATACAGAGGAGTTGTTGGCTAGATTAGAGGCAGTGTTACGACGTTTAGAGGGAGAAGAATCTCCAAAGAATCATAATCGATTAGAGTACAAGGATATTATAATGGAAGTAGATGACTTTCTAGTTACGGTATCTGGTGAAGAGATTACGCTAACCAAACGAGAATACTATATTCTACAACTATTAATGGAGAACCCAGGAAAAGTATTTACAAAAAATAATATTTATGAATCTGTTTGGAATGAAGAATTTCTAGGTGAAGATAACGCCGTAAATGTACATATTAGCAATATTAGACAAAAATTGGCAGCGGTTAATGCCCAAGAGACTTATATTCAGACTGTTTGGGGTATCGGTTTTAAGATGAAATAAAACTTTATGTTTTCTTTATACTTTTCCTAATGTTTCT
>CAZKGP010000170.1:0-5352 GCA_964552225.1 uncultured Acetatifactor sp. | reverse complement strand
TTCCTATCTGTTTTAACAAACTACGATTTTCTTCTTTTAAAGGAGTTCCACCACCTACAGAAACAATTTGATTATGAGCTGTTTGAACTAATTTCTCTAGAAGTTTCGTTTCTAACATGCGAAAATGCTGCTCCCCATCCTCTGCAAAAATATCACGTATAGATTTGCCTTCCTGTTTTTCTATCATTTTATCAGTGTCTTGAATAATTTTTCTTAACACATAAGAAAGACGTATACCTACTGTAGTCTTTCCACAACCCATAAATCCAACTATTATAATATTTTCATTTTTCAAAGCCTTACCCCCATACTGATAACAGATTCTCATATGCCTGCTCAGCCAAATCCTCTGACACAGACTGCCCTGTCCAATATTCATATGCTATAATGCCCTGATAAAGCAACATTTTAGCACCATTAAAAGCCCTTCCCCCTTGCTCCATAGTCAGCTTCATAAAAGTAGTGTTGGGAGGGTTGAAAATCAAATCATATCCAGTATGTATCATTTCATAAAAATCCTTCTCCTTAACGATGGCATCTTCTATATTAGGGTGCATTCCAACACTAGTTGCTTGTATCGCAAGATATGGTCCTTCTTCTTTTAGTTTTCGATAATCAGAAAGCGCCATTACCTCTACCAATGGAAGCCCAGATAATTGATTTACTTCTTCTGCAACAATTTGAGCCTTTTCTACGGTTCTATTCAGAATAATAATACGCTTAGCGCCTTTTTCAGCTAGCAATACGGCAACAGCCCTTGCAACGCCTCCTGCTCCTAATATAATGACTTGTTCCCCTTGGATTTTAACACCGTCCGCCGTCATAGCACGAAACAAGCCAGGCATATCTGTATTATACCCTTTGAACCCATTTGAAGTTCGAACCAGTGTGTTAACAGCCCCTATTTTTGTCGCCAAGGCATCTATTTCAGATAGAAAGGGCATAACTTGACTTTTATAAGGCACTGTTACATTACAGCCTAGAATATTCAATGCAAAAGCTCCCTGAACAGCCTCTTTTACCAATCCTTCTGGCACATGAAACGGAACATACACCAGATTCTCCCCCATTGCTTCTGCAAGGAAATTATGTATTGCCGGTGATAATGTATGCTCCACCGGGTTGCCTATTAGTCCACAAGTACGAGTATATCCATTTATCATTTATACTCCCTCTTTTCTTTTGCTCTTCTGTAAAAAAATAAAACGATTTTTTCAAGTTTTCTTTTCAGTACTATTTGAATTTCTTCCTTAGGATGAATGGGCTGCACTAAATATGCAAAAATTCCTGCTCTTTTGGCTCCCCATACATCAGTAAATAATTGATCACCAATAAATACTGTATTTTCTGTGGTAGTATCCAAATCTCTCATAGCCTTCTGATAACCTGCTCTTCCCGGTTTACCAGCCTTAAAAATATATTTAACTTTTACCTCATCATTAAACATTTTCACTCTATATTCTTTGTTATTAGACAAAAGCATTACACGAAATCCGATTTTCTTTAATCTCTCAAATAATTTTATAGCTTTTTCATCAGCAGGCGCACCATGAGGAACTAATGTATTATCAACATCAAATATAATTCCTCTATATCCCCTCTCATACAAGTCTTCATAATCTATTACATAAGCAGATTCTACATCTGCATCTGGATAAAAGCGTTTTAACATAATTTCCTCCCTTTAGCTCCCTCCTAGCTCACTTTCGCTCATTATAGCATTCTTGTCTGCCCACTTCAATTATATGCCAAGTAAATCATACATATTTTATAATATCAAAATAATTTGTAAAATGCATCTTAAACTTTCTATATTGCATGTTAGGTAGTAAAATATTTAAAGAATATAGTATCTCTGCTATACTGCAACTCAAGGAGGTAAAAAGTTGAAAATTAATTATTTTAAGGATATTCATCTAACAGAAAATCGCATAGACATACATTATAATGTAATAGACAATGCTACAAAAAGTATTATGGATTATTTAGAATCCTACGACTTTATTCTAGGCAAGTACGAAGATTCTACAAAACGCATTTATCCAAATGAAATTTTATATGTGGAAATAGTTGAAAAACGTTGTTTTGCTTATTTAAGTAATGAAGTATATCAAATAGATTATAGCTTGAAAAATTTCTTAGAACGCTTTACGAAGAATGGGTTTGTACAAATTGGAAAATCCATGGTTGTAAACATCTATCGAATTGATACCTTTAAGGCAGACTTATATATGAAAATGAATATATTAATGGAAAACAAAGAAGTTTTAATACTAAACAGAGCATATAAAAATAAGTTTATGGTTTACTTAAAAACCATGAAGGAGTTGGCAAATGAGAACAATTGATAAGAAAAACTTTTTCCCTATCTTATGTATTATTTATACCATATTATCTCTTAGTAAAATTATCTTAGAAGCATTCCTTATGAATCTATATGGTAATTATCAGCAAAATTTTATATTTATGTTTATCATTTCCCTATTCTCTGTTTTTGTACTGTCACAGCACTATCGACTCAGCAGGTTTCCTCTTCCGCTTGTAATAATAGGACAATATTTGTTATTGCTGGGATTTATATTTGGATTTTTATGGGTCGAAAGCTTCTTTATTGAATTACACCCAAATGGATATAGGGATATGTTTTTATCATTTACAATTCCTTATATAATAGGCGCCTTTCTATATTACATAGATGTTTTTCGTCAAGCAAAAAAAGCCAATGAAATGCTTCAAGAAATCAAAAGTGGAAAGAAAGGAATAGATTATGGAAAAGAAAGTTAAGGGTAGTGATTATATAGTATATAGTTTAACAGCATTTGCAGGTTTGGGGTTAGAGGCACTATACGGTTATTTGTTGGAGCCTATGATTTATGGTTCTGGCATGGAAGGATGGACGCCTGCACAAACCATTATTCATTGGATTCTTACTTGCATTACGTGGGGATTGGTAGCCTTCTATATTGCTTATGATTCAAAGAAAAAATGTAACTTTGATTTAATTGCTAAATCAGAACCTGTAAAATTATGGCAATGGGGAACTGTTTTAATGGGTATTATATTCTCCTTAATAATGAGCTATATCTCTTGGAATGGATTTAAAATAATTATAGAGTTTCAAAGAAGAGGCGCCTTATTATTTGTGTTCCAATATATTTATTATATTGTTGAAACTGTATTATTTATGTTTATTATTGTGTACGCTCAAAAAGCATTTGAACTTTGGTTTCGCAACGAGAAGATTCCTTATGGTGGTATTATCTGCGGTCTGACTTGGGGATTTGCTCATACCTTTACAAAGGGGAGTCTGATTGTAGGCATAGAAGGCTTAATTATTGGATTTGTTATGGGAGCTGCTTATCTTCTGTTGAATAGAGATATAAAGAAAACATATATTGTATTATTAATAATGTTTATCTTTTAAGATAGCACCTAAAAGAGCGTAGCCCAAAGGCTACGCTCAATACTATTTACGAATTACCACCCCATCAGGAGTGTCTATATATAACTCTTCAGAATTACCAACAAAATATTGGTATTGTTGAAGTACATCATCTTTTTTCATATCGGAAATTGCTTTTTGCATATCTAATGAATGAATGTCATGGTCTTTGCCTAAGTATTCAAAATCATCCTGCTTATTAAAAGTAAGAGATATGTCTTCCAACGGAGCATCATTGCGCTTCGTTAGAGGCTGACTATGATTATCTATTGTACTATCTATATTAAGATTTTGGTCTTGTAACTGTTTCATATTATCTTGTTGTTCTACAACGTCTACACCGACTTGAGGAATTACCGGTGTTTGATAATTCTGAAACATGCTATTGTAATCAAAATAATTGCTGATATTCATAGCATCTTTTTCCTTTCAATAATAGATTAACACTAAAAAATTATATCTTATATTATTTTACTTGCTTTATTATATTTTGCTACATAATAAAGTTTCACAATAACAGAAATCAACATAATTAATATAACAATGAACAAAACATTATATATAATAATACGATTGGATGTATACCAAGAAACATGCATAGCAAATTTATTACAGTAAAAAACGAGCAAAACCATAAACAATGATATAAATAAAAACAGAATACGAATTTTTTCTACTAGATTAATTTTTCTTAATATCTTTTGTAATTCTATCTCAGCATTTTCAATATCCATTTTCACCTAACCAATCTATTGCAATACATTTTTCAACTCATCCATAAAGGTATTTATATCCTTAAACTCTCTATAGACAGATGCAAAACGTACATATGCAACTGCATCTAAATCTTTTAATTTATTCATAACTAATTCACCTATGGCTTGGCTGGGAATCTCTTTATCTTCCATATTAAAAATTCCAACTTCAACTTCATCAACCAATTTAGTTATTTGTTTCGCACTAACTGGACGTTTGTGACAAGCACGCAATACACCACCCTCTAATTTAGCACGATCATACGTTTCTCTGTTGTTGTCTTTTTTTATAATAATTAAGGGAATGGTTTCAATTTTCTCATATGTTGTAAAACGCTTTCCGCATTCATCACAAACTCTCCTGCGACGAATAGAATTATTATCTTCAGCTGGTCTGGAATCAATTACTCTAGTATTTTCATGGTTGCAAAAAGGGCACTTCATATCTTCCTCCATTCTGCCACAAACGTAGCATATAAAAAAAGCTTATTTTATTAAGTATAAGATATTTAGCAATTTACGTCAACCAAAATAATATCAGGTCCTATTTGCTTAATGTCCTTGTATGGTATGACAATATCAGCATCACAGCTCATCCAATTCATGAATTTATTTCCTCCTGGAATAATAATTTTTTTGATACATCCATTGCATTCATCAAATTCCAAATCATGTACTCTGCCTAGTTTTTTACAATCTCGAATGTTAATTACATCCTTACATTTTAACTCTGAAAAAAGCATAAAATTCTCTTTTCTTTTTTATATAGTATATGCACATTTTTTTGCTATGTAGAATCTTTTTAAGGTATATCTCTTACTAATTAGAGCATACTACCTAATAATCACTTTTACAAAAGCAGGCACGATAATTCTTTCAAATTACAAACTACGGAGGCATAATCACTATGGCACAAGGAAAAGTAGAAATCTGTGGTGTAAACACATCAAAACTACCCCTGTTGAAAGCCGCTGAAAAAGAAGCGCTTTTTGCAAAAATTGAAGAAGGTGATAAACAAGCACGAGAAACATATATCGAAGGCAATCTTCGTCTTGTCTTAAGTGTAATCAAACGCTTTTCCTCAAGTAATGAAAATGTAGACGATTTATTTCAAATAGGTTGCATTGGATTAATCAAAGCAATTGATAATTTCGA
>CAZKGP010000169.1:0-5375 GCA_964552225.1 uncultured Acetatifactor sp. | reverse complement strand
GAGTAATCATTCTGTAACAACAGAACGTATATTAGTTTGGTTTGGAATTCCGGTGATTACAATTATAGCATCGTTACCTCTTTTTACCGATTATATAATTCCAGGTTCAGATGGGATGTTTCATTGGATTAGAGTAGAAGCTCTGGCCCAAAGTATTTCCCAAGGGGTATTTCCACCTAGAGTAGAGGCTATATGGTTAAGCGGACATGGTTATGCCAACTCCATTTTTTATTGTGATACTTTTTTAATCTTACCTGCACTTTTGCGTTTGATTGGTTTTACTCTGAATACTTCCTATGGAATTTTTGTGTTTGTCGTAAATTTGGCAACTGCCATGATTTCTTATTGGTGTTTTAAGGGATGCTTTAAGAATCGGTATATTGGTGTATTGGGAAGTCTTCTCTATACCCTGGCACCTTATCGTATTTATAATATTTATAATCGTAATGCTGTGGGAGAGTATACAGCTCTTATTTTTCTACCTCTTTTGTGCTATGGATTTTATAAGTTATTTACTGAGGATGTTTGCCAAAAAGAATATAAATATTATTGGATTCCGCTAACAGTGGGATTCTCAGGCATGATTCAATCTCATTTGTTATCCTGTGAAATTGTGGGCGGATTTACCATTCTTTTATGTTTGATTTTAATTAAAAAGGTATTTCGTCGAGAAACATTTTGGCAACTTAGCAAAGCTGTGTTAAGTACCATATTATTAAACTTATGGTTTCTTCTTCCTATGATTGACGTGATGATTTCTGGAGAGTATACAGAACCTATTGATGTGGGAAATGCATTGATAGCGGGAGTTGTAACGATTATTGCAACAATTTGCACGACTTTTGTTGCATGTGCGGCAGGAGTGTGGATGCTAAAACACACCAATGAGGTATTAAAAAAAGGATTCTTTGTTGTGATTTGTGGATTGTGTATTTTCTTTTCCTTATATCAGACAAATGATATATTAATGAATAAACATCCACTAAGGGTATACTCTGTAGAAAATATTGGGAATTCAGCAATATTTGGAGCTGAATATCTACCACTAGGATCGGAGCCTAATTTTCAATATCATGACGCAATTCCATCAGAGGGTGTTACTGTGTTAGAATATTCTAAAGAGAATTTAGATGTTAATATGGAAGTAGAGGGCTATCAAGGAACTTTGCGTACTTGGTATGCAGGTATGTGGTATTGGCGTGTAGCAGAGGTTGTTAGCTTAGTAACCGTGGTAGCTATTTTATTTATTGTATTGAAAAGAAAGAAACACGAGGATAAAAGCCTTATAGAAAGATTGAGGGATTAAATATGCGATTTATTTCATGGAATGTAAATGGATTAAGAGCCTGTGTTGAAAAGGGTTTTTTGAATTTTTTTAAAGAGGCAGATGCGGATATTTTTTGTGTTCAGGAGACTAAATTGCAAGAAGGACAGATTGAGCTGGACTTGCCAGGTTATGAACAGTATTGGAATTATGCGGACAAAAAAGGTTATTCTGGCACGGCTCTTTTTACAAAACAGAAACCTATCAATGTAACATATGGTTTGGGAATAGATGAACATGACCATGAAGGCAGGGTGATTACAGCGGAGTTTGAGGATTTCTTTTTTATTACTGTGTATACACCTAACGCGCAGGAAGCATTAAAACGGTTAGAATATAGAATGCGCTGGGAAGCAGATTTTCTTGCATATATGTTAAAGTTGGAAGAATCCAAACCAGTGATTGTATGTGGAGACTTAAACGTAGCACATAAGGAAATTGATTTAAAAAATCCTAAAACCAATCGTAAAAATGCAGGATTTTCTGATGAAGAAAGGGCTTGCTTTACTACAATGATGGAAAATGGATTTATAGATACCTTCCGACATTTTTATCCGGACAAGGAAGCAATGTATTCTTGGTGGTCCTACCGTTTTCAGGCAAGAAGCAAGAATGCAGGATGGAGAATTGACTATTTTGTAACCTCTGGAAGTTTAAAGGACCGATTATTGGATGCGTCTATTCATACACAAGTGATGGGTTCAGATCATTGTCCAGTGGAGTTAGCAATTCGTTAGTGGATTTGGATTAATAAGTGGAGGCACCATGAGATTAGAAAGAGAATTTTTTACCAGAGATGGAATAACGGTAGCCAAAGAATTGCTTGGTAAAATTTTAGTCCATGAGACAAGTTTGGGAACCGTACGAGGTATTATTACAGAAACGGAAAGCTACATGGGAATAGAAGATAAAGGCTCGCATACGTATGGTGGAAAACGTACAAATCGTACAGAGCCTATGTTTCATATTGGCGGGACTTCTTATGTGTATTTGATTTACGGAATGTATAATTGCGTGAATATTACCACATATATAGAAGATGTGCCCCAAGCAGTATTAATTCGTAAAGTAGAGCCTGCAGATGAACTTTCAAGAGAGCGAATGATACAACTGCGTTCTAAGACAAAGAGGAAAAAGCAGACAGTGGCTTCTATTGAAAAACATCTTGCAGATGGTCCAGGCAAATTATGCATCGCCATGGAGATTACCAGAGCCCATAATGATATAGATATGGCGACTAGTAAGGAACTCTACGTAACCCAAGGTGAAGAAATTGATTCTAGTCAGATTAAGTCTGGAAAACGAATCGGTATTGATTACGCAGAGGAAGCAGCAGATTATTTATGGAGATTTTATCTATAAATGAGCGTGCAACACATGAGATAAAGCTAGGAGGAAATTTATGAGTTTGCAATTTTACTTCGGCCCATCTGGAGCCGGAAAAAGCAGACATTTATATACTGAAATAATAAGACGTTCTTTAGATAACCCTAAGCAGAACTTTCTGATTATTGTTCCGGATCAGTTTACCATGCAGACTCAAAAAGAACTTGTAACCTTGCATGAGCGAGGCGGCATTATGAATATTGATGTATTAAGCTTTGGAAGGTTGTCTCATCGAATTCTTGAGGAGGTTGGTGGTCAAGACCTTCCTGTTTTGGATGATACGGGAAAAAGCTTAGTACTACAAAAGGTAGCGTCTGGAATGAAGGATAAGCTGCCTACTTTGGGTTATCATCTTCATAAGCAAGGATATATTCATGAAGTAAAAAGTGCCATTTCTGAATTTATGCAATATGGAATTGGTACAGAGGATTTATCAAAGTTAATAGCATTTTCTGAAAAAAGAGGCGCTCTAGTACATAAATTACGAGATTTGGAAACCTTATATAAAGGTTTTATAGAATATATTAGTGGGGATTTTGTTACTACAGAGGAAAAACTAGATGTGTTACGACGTTCCTTGTCAAAGTCTAAAATCATTCCCGGAAGTGTTGTTATATTTGATGGATTTACTGGGTTTACGCCCATACAAAACAGGTTGATTCAAGAAATTATGGTACTTGCACAGGAAACCGTATTAACCATTACTATGGGGGTAGGGGAGAATCCTTTTACTTCAGAAGGAGAACAAAGGTTGTTTCACCTTAGTAAAAAAACAGTTAAGGACTTGGAACGCCTAGCCAATGAAATGGCGGTACCCCGAAAGAGGGATGTTTTTATTGTTCCTATTACGAAAGAAGCTATACAAGAGAATGAAGTACAAGAGAATGAAGTACATGAAAATGAAGCACATGAGAATTATGAAGTGATATATAATCCCCATCATCGGTTTGCCAACAGTATTCCCCTAGCAGAGTTAGAGAAGAGTTTATTCCGTTATCAATACCAGCCATATAATGAGCCACAAGATTCTATCCATTTATTTGTAGCTTCCAATCCTAAGGAAGAGGTTCGTCAAGTAGGATTGAAAATACTGGAGCTTGTGAGGACACAAGGGATGGCATACCGTGATATAGCTGTTATTATGGGAAGCTTGGAAAGCTATGCTCCTTATGTAGAGGTGGAGTTTGCGCAAATGGGAATTCCTGTGTTTATAGATCAAACAAAAGGGATTGTGCTAAATCCTATGATTGAATATATCAAAAGTGCTCTTGGTCTGTATTTGAAGGACTTTTCCTATGAAGCAGTTTTTCATTATTTGCGTAGTGGTTTGGCAGATGTTACAGCAGAAGAAACAGATATTCTTGAGAATTATATTATACAAACAGGGATTCGTGGCGCTTCCAAATGGAGCAGATTATTTACTCGTAAAACAAAACAAATGGGAGATTCGGAAGAGCATTTGCTCCGTTTAAATGAGATTAGAGAGAAAGTTATGTCTCAGGTATCGGTTCTCCATGTTAAAGGTAAAGAGCCTATTAAGGATTATGTTAATAACTTATATGATTTTCTTTTATTCAATAATGTACAAAACAAATTAGTGGAATTAGAAGAATTTTTTACAGAGAAAAATCAGGCATCTAGAGCCAAGGAATATGCACAAATATATCGTTTGGTAATGGAGCTTTTGAATCAAATCTTTCAATTATTAGGAGAAGAGACCATTTCCTTACAAGAGTTTTCAGATATTCTAGAAGCTGGATTTGGTGAAATTGAGGTAGGCTCTATCCCTCAGAATGTTGACCGCATCGTAGTTGGAGATATGGAGAGGACTCGTCTGAAACAAATCAAGGCGCTTTTTTTCCTAGGAATAAATGACGGAAATATCCCAAAAAGTGGAACCAAGGGTGGCATCATATCTGATATTGACCGTGAATTTCTGCAGGAGTCAGAATTGGAACTGGCACCAACGCCTAGACAACAGATGTTTATTCAAAGGCTATATTTGTATTTGAATATGACGAAGCCATCTGAGCGGCTGTATTTATCCTATGCCAAGGTAAGCAGTGACGGAAAATCCATTCGACCAGCCTATTTAATTGACGTAGTAACGAAGCTTTTTCCAGCATTGGAATTAGAAAGTCCTCAGAACCGTCCTATGTTGGAACAGGTGGTAACCCCCAAAGAAGGATTAGGTTACTTAGCAGATGGGTTACGAGAATATGCTGAAAATGTGCTAGATAAAGAAAGAGAAACTGCTTTTTTTACCCTATATGAAGCGTATGGAGAGCAAGAGGAGCAGGAGAAGAAGAGGGCGGAGCTAGAGAAGGCAGCTTTTTATCGCTATCATGATTCTGGTTTATCTAAGGCAGTGGCAAGGGCGCTATATGGTATGAACTTGGAAAATAGTGTAACACGCCTGGAAACATTTGCGGCATGTGCTTATCGCCATTTTTTGCAATATGGTCTTACCTTGCAGGAGAGGGAAGAATTTGGATTTGAAACAGTGGACATGGGAAATGTGTTCCATGATGTATTAGAAGAATTTTCAAAGAAACTAGAAGAACATCACTATACTTGGTTTGATTTCCCAGAGGAGTTTGGAGAAGCAAGAGTAGAAGAAGCCTTAAGCACAATTGCAGCAGAGTATGGTAATACCATTCTGTAT
>CAZKGP010000168.1:0-5376 GCA_964552225.1 uncultured Acetatifactor sp. | reverse complement strand
ACCTCTTTTTACGATGCAGGATGCAGATGGTGTGATTAAGCGTATTGTACCATGCTACTATAAGACTGTAATTGATGTAACAGAAGGTGTGAAGATTCGTTTTACAGATATCGGTCATTTACTTGGTTCAGCTAGTATTGAAGTGTGGCTAACAGAAGAAGATAAAACTAAAAAAATAGTCTTTTCTGGTGATATCGGCAATCTAAATCAACCTTTGTTAAAGGATCCCAGTATAACAGAGGAAGCTGATTTTGTTGTAATGGAATCCACCTATGGAGATAGAGACCATCCAGAAGAAAGTTTAGATTATATCAAAGAGTTAACAACTATTTTAAAAGAAACCTTTGACAGAGGCGGAAATGTTGTAATTCCTTCCTTTGCCGTTGGAAGAACCCAAGAAATGTTATATTTTCTTCGTAAAATTAAAATGGATGGATTAGTAAAGGGACATGAGGATTTTCCAGTATATGTAGATAGTCCTCTTGCAGTACAAGCTATTAATATTTTCCAAGAGAATAGAATGGAATGCTTTGATGAAGAAGCAATTAATCTGATTAAGAATAAAATCAACCCCATTTCATTTAATGGACTGAGATTATCCATTACCAGTGATGAATCTAAGGAAATTAATTTCAATGAAACACCTAAGGTTATTATTTCTGCGTCTGGTATGTGTGATGCAGGACGTATTCGCCATCATTTGAAACATAATCTATGGAGAAGTGATTCTACAATTTTGTTTGTAGGATATCAGTCAGTGGGAACGTTGGGACGTATTATATTGGAAGGTGCTAATGAAGTAAAATTATTTGGCGAAAGTATTCAAGTGAATGCCAGCATTAGACAAATGACTGGATTAAGTGGTCATGCAGATAAAAAAGGTCTTATTAATTGGCTAGAGGGCTTCAAAGTAAAACCTAAAAAGGTGTTTGTTGTTCATGGTGAAGACCATGTTTGTGTTTCTTTTGCAGAGTGCCTAAAAATAGAACATGGAATCCGTGCTCATGCACCATATAGTGGAACGGTATTTAATCTGTTAAGTAATCAATTTGAATATGAAGCAGAGCCAATTCCTATTCAGAAAAAGGTTAAGCCTGCATCTGGTGTTTATGCAAGATTACTGGCTACAGGTGAACGTTTGATGACATTAATTAAGAAAAGTGATGGAATACCTAATAAGGATATGGCTAAAATGGCAGACCAGATTAATTCACTTTGCGATAAATGGAGTTAACTAATTTAAGAAAAGAAAGGGAGGAACAAGGAGATGAGCTTGGCAGATCGTATTTTTATTGACATGTGTAGTGATATTTTGCAAAATGGGACTAGTACAGAAGGGGAAAAAGTGCGTCCTCACTGGCCTGACGGAACAAGTGCATATACCATAAAGAAGTTTGGTGTAGTAAACAGATATGATTTATCCAAGGAGTTTCCTCTCTTAACTTTGCGACGTACTGCATTAAAGTCTGCCACAGATGAGATGTTGTGGATTTGGCAGAGTAAATCTAATAATATTAAGGACTTACATAGTCATATTTGGGATGAATGGGCAGATGAAAATGGGTCTATTGGTAAGGCTTATGGTTATCAGCTTGGCGTAAAACATTCCTACAAAGAAGGAATGATGGATCAAGTGGATAGAGTAATATATGACTTAAAGAACAATCCTTTTAGTCGTCGTATTATGACCAATATCTATGTGCACCAGGACCTTCATGAAATGAATCTATATCCTTGTGCCTATAGTATGACTTTTAATGTTACTCAGAAAAAGGGAGAGGAAAAGCTTATCTTGAACGCTATCCTCAATCAGCGTTCTCAAGATATATTGGCTGCGAATAATTGGAATGTAGTGCAATATTCTGTGCTATTGCACATGCTTGCCCAAGTATGTGATATGAAAGTTGGAGAACTTGTGCACGTGATTGCTGATGCTCATATTTATGATAGGCATATTCCCATTGTGGAGGAGTTAATTCAAAGAGAGCCTAAAGCTGCACCAAAGTTCTGGTTGAATCCTGAAGTTCGTGATTTTTATAAGTTTACGAGAGACGATGTACGAGTAGAGGATTATGAAACAGGGGAACAGATTAAAAATATCCCCGTTGCAATTTAAAATACATGCCATAGCCATTGTAGGCGGAGCGAGACAGGAGTAATGTTGTATGAACGCAATTGTTGCAGTAGACCAAAATTGGGCTATTGGTAATAAGAATGATTTATTGATTCGTATACCAAATGACCAGAAACATTTTCGGGAAGAAACCACAGGTAAAGTAGTGGTTCTCGGACGTAAAACATTGGAAACCTTTCCACAAGGTATGCCTCTACAGAACCGTACCAATATTATTCTAACCAGTGATATAAATTATAAGGTGAAAGGTGCCATTATAGTACATTCCATTGATGCGCTGTTAGAAGAATTACAAAAATATAATGAAGAAGATATCTATATCATTGGCGGTGAAAGTGTGTATCGTCAGATGTTACCCTATTGTAAGGTAGTTCATGTCACTAAAATTAATCATGTATATGATGCAGACAGTTACTATCCTAATTTAGACGAGGATGAGGAATGGCATCTCACAGCAGACAGCGACGAACAGACTTATTTTGATATTGAATATTATTTTTTTAAATATGAAAGAAAGTAAGAGATATATAACAATATTCTTGACATTCTGATACAGAAGTATAATAATAAAAAACATACTATAATCCAAGAAAAGAGGAAATTACCTATGGAAAAGAAAAACATTGATTGGAGCAATATTGGCTTTGGATACATACAGACGGATAAAAGATATGTGTCTAATTTTATAAATGGAGCTTGGGACGCTGGTGTCTTAAGTGATGATGCGAATATTGTCTTGAATGAATGCGCAGGTGTATTACAGTATGCACAGACTATTTTCGAGGGATTAAAAGCATATACTACTGAGGATGGTCATATTGTTACTTTTCGTCCAGATCAAAATGCTCAGCGTTTGATGGATTCTGCGGCACGCTTAGAAATGCCACAATTTCCAATAGATAGATTTATAGATGGAATAACACAGACAGTGGCTGCTAATGAGGCTTACGTACCACCATATGGCAGTGGCGCATCTTTATATCTTCGTCCTTATATGTTTGGAACCAATCCTGTTATTGGTGTAAAACCTGCAACAGAATATCAATTTAGAGTATTTTGTACCCCAGTTGGTCCTTACTTTAAAGGAGGTGCCAAACCACTGACTATTCGTGTTAGTGATTTTGACCGTGCAGCGCCAAACGGAACAGGACATATCAAGGCTGGTTTGAACTATGCAATGAGTTTACATGCAATTGTATCTGCTCACGAAGAGGGATATGATGAAAACATGTATTTAGATCCTCGTACTAGAACTAAGATAGAAGAAACAGGCGGAGCAAACTTCTTATTCGTAACAAAAGACGGTAAAGTAGTAACTCCTAAATCAAGCAGCATCCTTCCTTCTATTACACGCCGTTCTCTTGTTTATGTGGCTAGAGAGTACTTGGGATTGGAAGTAGAAGAAAGAGAAGTACTATTAGAGGAACTTAAGGACTTTGCAGAATGCGGTCTTTGCGGTACTGCAGCAGTTATTTCTCCTGTAGGTAAAGTGGTAGACCATGGTAAAGAAATCTTATTGCCTAGTGGAATGGAGAAAATGGGTGAAATTACCCAGAAATTATATGATACATTGACTGGAATTCAGATGGGACGTATAGAAGCACCAGAAGGATGGATTCACGTAATTAAATAATATATGGGAATGAAGTGCTCCCGTGGCAATAGCCAAAACCGCTTATTAAGCTGATGACTTCTGCATTACGCAGATTTTATCAGCTTTTATTTAGGAGGAAAGTAGTTATGCTTACTAGTTTAGCATTAATTTTTATATGTGGTATGTTTCTTGGAGGGGTGTTTAAAAGAATTGGAATACCTAGTTTGCTTGGTATGTTAATAACTGGAATTGTATTAGGACCCTATATGCTTAATGTATTAGACCCAAGTATACTATCAATCTCTACGGATTTAAGACAACTAGCACTTATTATTATTTTGACTCGCGGAGGCTTATCATTAAATATAAATGATTTGAAGAAGGTAGGTAGACCAGCAATTTTGATGTGCTTTGTTCCGGCTTGTTTTGAAATTGTAGGGATGGTATTAATCGCTCCCCTAATATTAAATATTTCCATTATGGAAGCTGTGATTATGGGAGCTGTTCTTGCAGCCGTATCTCCAGCTGTTATAGTGCCTAAAATGCTAGCTCTTATGGAAAAAGGATACGGTAAAGATAAATCCATACCGCAAATGATTCTGGCAGGGGCATCTGTTGACGACGTATTTGTAATTGTGATTTTTACAGCAGCTGTGGGATTGGCTCAAGGAGAAAATATTTCAGCTACAAGTATGCTACAGATACCAATTTCTATTTTCTTGGGAATTATTGTTGGTATAGTGGTAGGTTTATTACTAAATCTATTTTTCAAAAAAGTGCATTTAAGAGATTCTTCAAAAGTTATTATCTTATTAAGTATATCCTTTTTATTAGTAGCAATGGAAAATCTAAAGGTGGTGCCTTTTTCCGGACTTTTAGCTGTAATGAGTGCGGGTGCTACCATCCAGAAAAAGAATACTGTAATTGCGACTAGATTATCAAATAAATATTCAAAATTATGGGTTGCGGCAGAGGTTATTTTATTCGTACTTGTAGGAGCTACGGTTGATATAAAATATGCTCTTGGGGCTGGTATATCAGCTATTGTGGTTATTTTTGGCGCACTGGCATTTCGCATGCTTGGAGTATTTGCCTGCATGGTAAAAACCAAGCTTTCCATAAAAGAAAAATTATTCTGCATGATAGCATATATGCCCAAAGCAACTGTTCAAGCAGCCATTGGTTCGATTCCCCTATCCATGGGCTTATCTTGCGGAAATATCGTTTTAACCGTTGCTGTTCTTGCCATCCTTATCACAGCCCCCTTAGGCGCATTAGGAGTCGATTTAACGTATAAAAGACTGTTAAGTTCCTCGAAGATATAGTATAATACAAAGGGTATACAAAGGGTATACAAAGAAAGGCATGGTTATTATATGGGCAAAAATGTGCAACAGAATTACGACGTTATTATCATAGGCGCAGGTCCTGGTGGAATATTCTGTGCGTATGAATTGATAAAACAAAAACCTGATTTGAACATACTTATGATAGAAAAAGGGCGTTCCATTGAGAAGCGAAACTGCCCCAAAAGACAGACCAAGAAATGCTTAGAGTGTCATCCGTGTTCGATTACAACTGGTTTTGCGGGAGCAGGTGCTTTTTCAGATGGTAAGCTTTCCCTATCTCCTGATGTGGGCGGTAATCT